>NZ_JAUSUX010000005.1 GCF_030813795.1 Desulfofundulus luciae
CAAGGCCGCTGCCTTGAAGCTAATGTTTTTGAGCGGTGAGGTCTCATAACGGGAAAAAATTTTTGTGGAGATACCTACTGGATCTTGACACGGACGATGCAGGTAGCCCGGTTGACAGCCCTGAGCCGCCGTGAGACAATAAAAAAGATGCGCTCGGGAGGTGGCTAGATTGACCGGACAAAGGCAGAATCTTTTACAGTTAAAGGCCGATTTGGCCCTGCTGGGAACAAGTTTTATCTGGGGTGTTACCTTTGTGGTGGTGCAAAACGCCCTCTCCTCCATCGGACCCTATTACTTCCTGGGCATTCGTTTTTTGCTGGCCTTCCTTTTTCTGGCCGCAATTTATCACCGGCAGCTAGTGCGACTTAACCGCGACACCCTGGGGGCAGGTTGCATCATTGGAGTATTTTTATTTGGAGGTTATGCCTTTCAAACCGTGGGTTTGCAGTACACCACCGCATCCAACGCCGGTTTTATTACTGGTCTATCGGTAGTGCTGGTGCCTGTTTTCAGTGCGCTTTTTACCAGACAAGCGCCCGGCGTTTTCGCCGCCACAGGCGTAGTCCTGGCCGCCACCGGGCTGGGGCTGTTATCCCTGGGAAAAGAATTGAGTTTTAATTACGGGGATTTGCTGGTTTTCTTTTGTGCCCTTTGCTTTGCGTTACATATAATCATGGTTGGGCGTTACGCCCGCCACCTCCACCCTCCCCTGCTGGCTTTAATTCAGATCGGGGTTGTTTCCCTGGCCGGTTTTCTTTTTGGACTGGCTACCGAAACCTGGCCGGAGCAATTAAGCCGCCCGGTATGGGTAGCTCTGCTTCTGACCGCCATACCGGCCACCGCCCTGGCCTTTTTGATTCAAAACAGCGTTCAACGCTTTACCTCCGCTACCCATACGGCGATTATCTTTACCATGGAACCAGTCTTTGCCGCTGTAAGCGCCTACTTCTTAGCCGGCGAAATACTCACCCCGCGACAAATGATTGGATGCATCTTGATCCTCAGTGGCATGTTGCTGGCCGAACTGAAGGGAAAACACATCCGGACGATAAGCAAAACATCAAAAGAAGTGCAAACCGGCACCCTGTAAGCAGGAGGAACGCATATTGGTTGTAGGCATACTGGTAATGGAGTTACGCATGAGCGAAGCTAATTCTCTAAAAGGCAAGCGACGGGTGTTAAAAAGTTTACTGGATAAGGTAAAGGCCCGCTACAATGTTTCGGTATCTGAAGTAGGTAAACAGGATACCTGGCACTTCTCTACCATAGGGGTGTCTTTTATCAGTAACGATAGCGCCCATGTTCACCAGACCCTGACGGCAGTGGTACGTTTTGTTGAAGGCCTGGGAACGGTAGAATTGCTGGATGTGCGGATGGAGCTACTGTAAATTTTGTCGGCATTATGTGAACCAGCTTTCCTCCCCCCTTGTTACAGTTGCCCTTACAATTTCATTATTAAAGGATCGTGTCTTCTAAAAAAACGGGACTGACGGTATTGCACCGCAGTCCTTTTATATTGAAGAAGGAGGTAGTGGGCTGTAGGATAAGGATCACGTAACCCGACTTAAAAAATAAGCTAAAAAGCCGGCAGTGGTACGCTGGGCCAGGCCCAGCAGCACACCGGTGACTTCGTGATATTCCTGCCCGGCGCTAACCAGGGGGTAATATTCCCTGGCCAGGCGGGCATTGGCATAGACCCAATCACCGGCCCGGGAAGCAACCTGGTAATAGCCATTGCGGTTAACCCTGAAGAGGCCACAGTGTTCCCGTACCCAGGCTTCATATCGTTGATGCCCGTTAAAAGCTACACCGCGCGCATGATGGGGAACACATAAGTCCTGCACCAGGTGAACGGCGGCTCCCAGGTAGAAAAAGGCCAGATCCTTTTTCCCTTGATACCAGCAGGATAGCGCCCGCTGAAAATATTCCTCGCACTCACCGGCCGCATCGGGCCATGAGCCGAGGCCTCTGCCGGAATGGGGATCCAGGTAATGGGCGAAACATTTCCACCCCCGGTCGGCCCAGAGTGTGCCCCGGTTGAATGTCACCAGGTGCCTGCGCAACAATCGGACCTGTTCTTTTAAACCATCCTGTTCTAAAATGGTTAAGGCCTGCTGGTTACAAAAAGTATGGGTGACCCCCCCGCGATCCACCAGGTGTTGCAGGGGATCGGCCACAGCTAGGAACCGCTTGGCTATGGCCCACGTCAAAGGGTTAATCACCAATGGCAAGTCCTCCCCCGTAAGCGCTCTATTATCATAACCTGAATTTGCAGGGATTAATCAGCGCACACGGGGGAAAACTCGACCCCACCTTTTTATCGAAGGGTAGGAATTATTTACCCCACCTTATTAAAGATTTGCTCGTCCAACCAGAGTCGGAGCCCCACTACAAGAAACTTGGAAAGCACCTTGTCCTGGGCATTGATCAGTTCCACCCGGATACCTCGTTGAGAGAGTTGATCAATGAAACTAAAAAGCTGGCATACTCCCGGCTCATCAATAAACTCCAGTTCACGCAAATCCAGGACAATGTGCCCTTCTTCCCGGGCCACATCTTCTAATATCCTTTGCAATTTATTGAAATGATGGCTAACCACAATACCGCTCACACGAAGGTAATTGCCATCTTGCCAAATATTAACCAAACAAGCCTCACCTCCCGGTTCTTATTATAACGTTCTTTTATTAACCTGCCGGTAAGTTTTAATTAAACCATGGTTAATTGTTTATGAACTTTTAGCAAGTTTTGCGGAACCTTTCACAGCTAGATAAAAAAAGGCCGGCCAATATGCGGCAAAATGCCTGCCGGGCCGGCCAGTAAAATTCTTCCTGGGCTTCTCTACTTAAACTGCCCTCCCCGTAATGTGTGACAGAATTACGTGGCGGTCAACCGGCGGTAGATGCGCCGGCCCAGCCAGCGGGCACAGATATTAAAAAGCAGCACAACCAGAATAAGCACGGCAGACGAACCGTCGGCCACACGGCGCACATCGGGGATAAGAGCTTCGGAATTGATTTTCCAGATGTGCACCGCCAGGGTTTCGGCTGGACGGAAGGGATTTAGTGGCGAAGTGGGACTCAAGGGATCGAGATCGGAGAAATTTAAAATGGGGCTGCTCATGCCGGCAGTATACAGCAAGGCCGCCGCCTCACCAAAAACCCTACCGGCAGCAATAATGGCCCCCGTAACCAGACCGGGGAAGGCGGAAGGCAATATCACCCGCCACATGGTTTCCCAGCGGGTGGCCCCCAGGGCCAGGCTGGCTTCCCTTAACTCACCGGGAACACTGCGGATGGCCTCTTCTGAAATGCGTACCATCAGTGGCAGGTTAATCACCGCCAGGGCCAGCGCTCCGGACATTAAGCTATACCCCCATCCGGTCATGTTGACAAAGATAAGCAGGCCAAACAGGCCAACCACAATGGAGGGCAGGGAGGTAAGGGTTTCGATGGAGAGACGAATATATTCGGTAATTCGTCCCTTACCGGCGTATTCGGCCAGGTAAATCCCTGCCAGCAAACCCAGGGGGGTAGTAATGAGCATGGTTAACAGGAGCAGGTAGAAAGAGTTAAAAATTTGGGGTCCCACCCCACCGCCAGCGACAATAGTCTGAGGCGGCGCGGTTAAAAAGTGCCAGTCAATAACCCGGATGCCGTGCCAGAGAATATAACCCAAAAGCAATGCTAAAATGGCCAGCACCATAGCCGCACCCGTCCAGAACATGATGGTAGCCAGGCGATCCGCCAACCGGGCATTCATCTAACCATCCCTCCCCGCACGACCACCCGAATAACCATAATAAACAGGAAAGACATGAGCAGGAGAATCAAGCCCATGGACCACAGGGCGCTATTCCACAGGGAGCCCATGATGGTATACCCCATATCCATGGTAATGGCGCTGGTCAAAGTGATCGTTGGATCCAGCAGGGAATGGGGAATGGTCCGGGTGTTGCCAATCACCATTTGTACGGCCAGGGCCTCACCAAAGGCCCGGGCCAGGCCCAGGACAACGGCCGTAATTAAACCCGAGCGGGCTGCCGGCACCAGCACCAGGCGGATAGTCTGCCAGCGGGTAGATCCCAGGGCTAGCGCCGCCTCCTTCCACTGGGGCGGCAGGGCCCGCAAACTGTCGGTAGATACGCTGATTATAGTTGGTAAAATCATGATCGAAAGAACAATAAAACCAGCCAAAACGGAAAATCCTTCCCCACCCAAATAATTGCGGATAAAAGGCACCAGCAGGCTTAAACCCACATATCCGTAAACCACCGAGGGTATGCCGGCGAGAATCTCAATGGCCGGTTGCAATACTCTCTGTCCCCATACGGGTGCAATTTCCACCATAAAAACAGCCACAATGACGCTCAAGGGTGCGCTTACGGCCACCGCCAGCAAGGAAACCAGGAGGGAACCCAAAATGAAAGTTAATGAGCCAACAGCAGGGCCACCTTCCTCAAGGGGCCGGTCGGGCCACCAATGGGTGCTGAAAAGGAACTCGGTAAACCTGACTCCGTGCACCGTAAAGATGGCCAGTCCTTTACTCCCAATGAAATAGATAATGGACACAGTGAGTACTACTACCAGTGCCGCTGCCAGAAAGGCAACTGAGCGGCCTAAAAGCTCCCCGCATCTTTTGCGCCCCTGAATATTCCTTTTATCTGTGGTCCGGTAGATATTGTTTAAATCTGGGGCCGGGGAAAATCCCTCGTGCATAACTACCTCCCCTTCTGACAACACGAAAGGCAGCGAGGCAGTGCCGGTTCCATAACCGCCGGCTGCCCCGCCACCATCTAAAGCTGATCTCCCAGGTCTTATTTCTTGGTTATATTACCCTGGGCATCCCGTTCTACCTGCATCTTGGTAATGGGGATATAACCCATTTTCTCAACCAGTTGACCCTGTACCTCTTCGCTGAGCATGTAATCCAGGAAGGCCTTCTTTAAACCGGTAGGTTCACCTTTGGTATACATGTGCTGGTAAGCCCATACGGGATACTTCCCATTGGCAATGTTTTGTACAGTCGGTTCCACACCGTCGAGCTTGAGGGCTTTAACACTATTGTCAATGTAAGACAGTGCCAGGTAAGATATGGCACCCGGCGTTTCGGCGACCATCTTGCGTACGGTGCCGGAAGAATCCTGCTCCATACCGGGGGCGCTGTCTTCCACGCCACCCAGGGCAAATTTCTTGAAGGTGGCGCGGGTGCCGGAACCCTTGGGCCGATGGATGACCACAATCTTCTGATCCGGTCCGCCAACTTCCTTCCAGTTAGTAATCTTGCCCGTGAAGATATCCACCAACTGCTGTTTGGTCAGGTTATCCACCGTTACGCCGGGGTTGACCACGGTGGCCATCCCCACCACGCAAACCTTATGATCCACTAGTTGGGAGGCGTCAATCCCGCTTTTTTCTTCAGCAAAAATATCGGAGTTACCGATATCCGCCGCACCGGAGGCCACCTGGGTCAGGCCGGTACCGCTGCCGCCACCCTGGACCACGATCTGTGCCTTGGGGTTTTTAGCCATGAACTGGGTGGCAGCCTGTTCCACCAGCGGTTGCATGGCTGTAGAACCAACCGCCGTAAGGTTGCCTGCAATCTCTGCTTGTCCACCGGAAGGTTGCTCTCCTCCCTGCTTTTGCTCCTGACCACCGCAACCGGCCAGGGCTACAACCAGCACCAGCACTGCAGCCAGCACCAGCATCCACTTCGCCCTATTACCCAACATTCCATCCCCCTTTTTTCTTTTTTTATGAAAAATCTTTTTCTATCTCAAGCAGCCTTGCAGGGGCTGCACTATTTTCACCAAAAACATTGTAGATAAAGATTGTTATGGGTGAGTTATCCTCCGGTTAGCGACAGGTTAAGTTTATGTTAATTAATTGGGAATTAAATTGCTTTCTTTCTGGCGTTAGACCGAATTCGAAAACAAAAAGCGCCAGCATATTGCCGACGCTCATAAATCACCCCAGGGGAGTTTTGTCTAATGCATTTAAGCGGGGTAGAATTCGCTGCCCTGGGCGGCCAGTTCCAGGTCTACTTTTAGCTTTTTGGCCAGACGCTCTTTCAGAAACTGGGGCGCGACCTGCGGGAAGAGGGCCACCGAGAGGACATCTTCCTCCTTTTGCATGTAGGGAGCCGCTTCCTTACGGGCCGCAGGCAAACCGGGCTCCAACAAGTCCGCCGGCCGGCAGGTGATGGGCTTTTCGTCGCCAATAATCATCTTACGCACTTCCTCATCTACCGGCGCCGGTGGCTGGCCATAGTATCCCCGCATATATTGTTTAACTTCGTTGGTGGGCAGTTTATAGCGGCCCAGCAACACGTTAAGCACGGCCTGGGTACCCACAATCTGGCTGGAAGGGGTCACCAGGGGCGGGTAGCCAAACTCCTTACGCACCCGGGGCAGTTCCTCCAACACCTCGGGCAGGCGGTGGAGGGCGTTTTGCTGGCTTAGCTGGGAAATAAAGTTGGACATCATGCCGCCGGGGATTTGATAAATCATGACATTGACATCCACGCTCGGTGAGGCCACATCAAATTCCTTATAATGCTTGCGCACTTCCTTGAAATACTCGGCAATTTCCGAAAGCAGCTTGAGATCGAGCCCCGTATCATAGGGCGTACCCTGCAGGGCGGCCACCATGGTTTCAGTGGCGGGCTGGGAGGTTTGCAGTGCCATGGTGGAAATGGCACAGTCGATGACATCTACACCCGCGTCTATGGCCCGCAGGTAGGCCATGGAGGCCATACCGCTGGTATAATGGCAGTGGAGCTGCACCGGTATCTTCAGTACCGATTTCCACTCTTTGATGATCTCGTAGGCCGGTTGGGGAGCCAGAATACCCGCCATATCCTTGAGACAAATGGAATCGGCTCCCATCTCCTCCAGGGTCTTGGCGGTTTTTACGTAGTACTCCAGGTCGTGTACCGGGCTGATGGTATATACCACTGTTGCCTGGGCGTGGGCACCCTCCTGTTTAACCACCTCGATGGCCTTTTGCATGTTGCGTACGTCGTTTAAAGCATCGAAGATCCGGAAGATATCCAGGCCGTTGTAAACCGTCCTTTTAATAAATTCGGTGAGCACGTCATCGGGGTAGTGTCTATAGCCCACCACGTTTTGCCCTCGCAGGAGCATTTGCAAGGGAGTCTTTAGGTGGCGGCGCAGGATGCGCAGCCGCTCCCACGGGTCTTCATTGAGAAAGCGCATGCACGCGTCAAAGGTTGCTCCACCCCAGACTTCCAGGGAATGAAAACCCACCTGATCTATTTTTTCACAAATGGGCAACATGTGTTCTATGCGCATACGGGTGGCCAGCAGGGACTGGTGGCCGTCCCGCAGGGTGGTGTCGGTGATTTTTACCTTGCGCGTTCCGGTCATTTCTATCCTCCCCTCGACTGGCACAATTTTTAAAGCTGCGGCAATACCTCCATCAACTTGCG
Organism: Desulfofundulus luciae; assembly: GCF_030813795.1. Taxonomy (NCBI): domain Bacteria; kingdom Bacillati; phylum Bacillota; class Clostridia; order Eubacteriales; family Peptococcaceae; genus Desulfofundulus; species Desulfofundulus luciae. The sequence goes on from NZ_JAUSUX010000005.1 coordinate 7,450, forward strand.
CACGGAATTTGCGGACTTATCCAGGGCGGCCTTTTCTTCGGGCGTAAGCTCGATTTCCAGGACCTTTTCCACGCCACCCCCGCCGATAATGGCCGGCACACCCAAATAAATATCATGGTAACCGTATTCCCCCTGCAGATAGGCGGCCACCGGCAATATCCGTTTCTTATCCTTTAACACGGCCTCCACCATTTGTACCACGGAGGCACCGGGAGCATAAAAGGCACTGCCGGTCTTTAAATAATTAACAATTTCAGCGCCACCCTTGCGGGTCCGTTCCACCATGGCCGCAATGCGCTCGGCGGGAATCAGCTTTTCAATGGGAATGCCACCGGCGTAGGTGTACCGCACCAGGGGCACCATGTCATCCCCGTGGCCGCCCATGACAAAGGTGGTCACATCCTCAAAGGAAATCCCCAGTTCCAGGGCCACAAAGGTGCGGAAGCGGGCGGAGTCCAGGACGCCGGACATACCGAACACCCGGTTGGGCGGGAAGCCGCTGGTTTTTAAGGCCACGTAGGTCATTACATCCAGGGGGTTGGTCACCACAATGATGTAGGCGTTGGGTGAATACTTGACCACCTGTTCGGTAACTGACCGGACGATTTTGCAGTTGGTGGCCAGCAGGTCATCCCGGCTCATCCCCGGCTTGCGGGCAATGCCGGCGGTAATTATCACCACGTCGGAGTCCCTGGTATCTTCATAGTTGTTGGTACCGGTAATTATGGCATCAAAGCCTTCCACCGGCGCCGCTTCCATAAGGTCCAGGGCTTTACCCTGGGGAATTCCCTCCACCACGTCAATGAGCACGATATCGCCCAGTTCCTTGGCTGCAGCCCAGTGGGCGCAGGTAGCTCCTACATTTCCAGCCCCAACAATGGTTATCTTTTTTCTTTTCAAAACTGGTCCCTCCCTGGAAAGCTCTTCTCAAAGATTAACCTATGATTACCAGCACATCGCCGTTGTTTACCGTCTGTCCCGGTTTCACCCGTACCTCTTTCACCGTTCCAGCTACCGGGGCAGTAATTTCGTTTTCCATCTTCATTGCTTCCAGGATCACCAGGGGATCCCCCGCCTTGACCTGGTCCCCCACTTTTACCTTGACCGCATTGATATTCCCCGGCATGGGAGCGGTAACCGTTCCTGCTCCGGCCGGAGCTGCCGGTTGAGGGGCGGCAGGAGCGGCAGCCGGTGCCGGCGCCTGTGCCGGGGGGGCGGTGGCTGCCGGTGGAGGTGCGGCCTGGGCCGGCGGGGCCGGTGGAGCAGGCGGGCGACTTTGTACCAGCTTAACGCTTGGCGGGGCGGCTGCCTCTTGAATTTCTTGTACCTGAACTTCAAAAGGTTCTCCGTTCACCAGCACTTTAAATTTTCTCATTGCCTTCCCTCCTCTGTTTACCTAACCAAAAACTAAAAACTGCTTAGATCCCGTGCGAGCATAAGTTCACGCAAGCCGGCCATTTTCCAGGCGTTAATCCGCTTCACGGGGCGAATGGAAGTAATCCGGCTGCCGGTGCTCAAATAGCCGGCGGCCGCCAGGGCGGCAGTAATCGCCGCCACAACCTGGGGACGCACACCCAAGGATGTTACTGGTTTGTTCAAAGCCATCAAACCGCCTCCCCTTTCGAACCTATACCGGCATGTTGCCGTGCTTCTTACGGGGTCTCGTTTCCCGCTTGCCGGCCAGCGACTCCAGGGTGACGATAATACGCGACCGGGTATCCCTCGGGTCAATTACATCCTCTATATAACCCCTGGCGCTGGCTACATAAGGATTGGCAAACTTCTCCCGGTACTCGGCAGTCAGCTTGGCCCGCATTTCCATGGGGTTTTCCGCCTCGGCAATTTCTTTCCGGTAGATGATATTGACAGCTCCCTCTGGCCCCATGACGGCAATTTCGGCGGTAGGCCAGGCAAAGACGGCATCGGCCCGCAGGGAGCTGCTGCACATGGCCAGGTAAGCTCCCCCGTAAGCTTTTCTCAGAATAATGGTGATCTTGGGTACGGTGGCTTCGGAGTATGCGTAGAGCATCTTGGCCCCGTGCCGGATAATCCCGCCATATTCCTGGGCCGTTCCGGGCAGGAAACCGGGCACATCCATAAAGGTAATCAGGGGAAGATTAAAGCAGTCACAGAAACGGACGAAACGGCTGATCTTGTCGGAAGCGTTGATATCCAGGCAGCCGGCCAGGTAGTCGGGCTGGTTTGCTACTATCCCCACCGCCTGTCCATTTATCCGCGCAAAACCAATTACCGCGTTGCGGGCATAGAGGGGCTGCACTTCAAAAAACTGCCCGCCATCCACAATGAGATTGATTATTCTGCGCACGTCGTAGGACATATTCGGGTTATCGGGGATGATCTGCAACAGTTCTTCCGGATCGCCCGCCGGCTCCTGGGGAGCATACAGGGGGGGCTCCTCCAGGTTGTTGGAAGGCAGGTAACTCAACAAAAGGCGAACCATCTGGAGGCAGGTTTCTTCGTCGGGGGCCATAAAGTGGGCTACGCCGCTGGTCTGGTTATGGGTGGCCGCCCCACCCAGGGTCTCCATGGTCACCTCTTCACCGGTAACTGCCTTGATTACCTGGGGTCCCGTAATAAACATCTGGCTGGTACCCTGGACCATAAAAATGAAGTCAGTCAACGCCGGGGAATACACCGCTCCTCCCGCACATGGTCCCATGATCACGGAAATCTGGGGGATTACCCCGGAGGCAATGGTGTTCCGGAAGAAAATTTCACCGTAACCGTTAAGGGCATCCACGCCCTCCTGAATGCGCGCTCCGCCGGAATCATTTAGACCGACCACGGGAGCACCAGTCTTCATGGCCAGATCCAGTACATGACAAATCTTGGCGGCATGGATCCGTCCCAGGGAACCTCCTGCCACCGTAAAGTCCTGGGCAAAGATGTATACCTTGCGCCCGTCAACTTTACCGTAGCCGGTAACAACGCCTTCGCCGGGGTTTTTGAGGTTGGAAATGTCGGGATCACCGGCAAAAGTATTTATTTCAACGAAGGTACCGGGGTCAAAGAACATTTTAATCCGTTCCCGGGCGGTTTTCTTACCAGCCTCGTGCTGCTTCTCGATGCGTTTTGGCCCACCGCCCGCATGGATTTGCTTGCGCAACTGCCTTAGCTGTTCCAGCTTTTCCTGCATACCCAATGGCGTTCCCTCCCTTAATTAATTGTCACGCTCGCACAATTCCACCAGCGTGCCAAAGGTGGACTTGGGATGAAGAAAAGCAATCCTTGCTCCCCCGGCACCCCGGCGAGGCTTTTCATCAATGAGCCGCACACCCTTGGCTTTTAATTCCTCCAGCGCCTGCTCAAGATTTTCCACCCGGAAGGCGATGTGCTGGATACCCTCGCCATTTTTCTCAATAAACCGGGCAATGGGCCCGTCAGGGGTAGTGGACTCCAGAAGCTCCACTTCACTGTCGCCGGTAGGCAAGAAGGCAACCTTTACCTTTTGCTCCTCCACCACTTCGGTACCTGTTACCTTCAACCCTAAAAGGCCCTCGTAAAACTCAATGGCCCTGGCCAGGTCCTTAACGGCAATGCCAATGTGATCGATTTTTTTGATCCCGATCACTGTTTTCCCTCCTCTTTCTGGGTCCTTTTCGCCACTTCCTCCCGGATAAAGCGGATAATCTCCGTTGTGGGGGTGCCGGGGCCAAAAATTTCCGCGATCCCGGCTTCTTTTAAGAGAGGGATATCCTCATCGGGGATGATCCCCCCGCCCACTACCAGTATGTCATCAGCTCCCTGGGCCCGCAATCCCTCCACCACCGCCGGGAAGAGGTGCATGTGCGCGCCGGAGAGAATGCTCAGGCCCACCACCTGCACATCCTCCTGGAGGGCTGCTTCCACAATTTGCTCGGGAGTCTGCCGCAAGCCGGTATAAATAACTTCCATTCCGGCATCCCGCAGGGCCTGGGCAATAACCTTGGCCCCCCGGTCATGACCGTCCAGGCCTGGTTTGGCTATCAGGACCCGAATGGGCCGTTCACTCATTCATCTCCCCTCCTTGCCTTTAAAAGACAATTTGCTGGCGATACTCGCCAAAGACTTCCCGCAGGGTATCGCAAATTTCTCCCAGGGTGGCATAAGCTTTTACGGCGTCAATGAACAGGGGCATCAAGTTTTCCTTCGTGGATGCCGCTTCCCGCAGGTTGTTTAAAACCTGCTTCACTTTCTGGTTATCCCGGCGGGCCTTCAATGCCTGCAGCTTAGCCGTCTGGCGTTCCGCTACTGCCGGATCCACCTTTAACAAATTCTTGGGCTTCTCATACTCCATCTGGAATTTGTTAATACCAATAACCACCTTTTTGCCGCTTTCAATGTCCATCTGATAGCGGTAGGCGCTGTCCTTAATTTCTTTCTGCATAAATTCAATGGCCTCAGGAGCACCGCCTAGCTCGTCAATCTTCTTAATATAGGCCATGGCCTTTTCTTCGATTTCATTGGTCAGGCTTTCAATATAGTATGAACCGCCCAGGGGATCCACCGTATCGCCAACGCCAATTTCATAACCAATCACCTGCTGGGTGCGCAGGGCAATGAGCACCGACTCGTCGCTGGGCAGGGCCAGGGCTTCGTCGTAAGAGTTGGTGTGCAGGGACTGGGTACCACCCAGCACTGCGCTCAGGGCCTCAAAGGCCGTGCGCATGATGTTTACCATGGGCTGCTGGGCCGTCAGGCTGCAACCGGCAGTTTGGGTATGGAAGCGCAGCATCCAGGAGCGGGGATTCTTGGCACCAAATCGCTCCTTCATGATCTTGGCCCAAAGCCGCCTGGCCGCCCGGAACTTGGCAATTTCCTCGAAGAAGTTCAGGTGGGCGTTAAAGAAGAAGGACAGGCGGGGAGCAAAATCGTCCACATTTAAGCCGGCATCAATAGCCGCCTGGACATAGGCAATCCCGTCGGCCAGGGTAAAGGCCACTTCCTGCACCGCCGTGGAACCGGCCTCCCGGATGTGATAGCCGCTGATGCTGATGGTGTTCCAGTTGGGAACATTCTTGGAACAATAGGCAAAGACATCGGTAATCAGGCGCATGGATGGACCGGGCGGGAAAATATAGGTTCCCCTGGCGATGTATTCTTTTAAGATATCATTTTGAATGGTCCCGTTGAGCTTGTCGGGAGTAACTCCCTGCTTTTCTGCCACGGCAATATACATGGCCAGCAGGATGGCGGCCGGGGAATTAATGGTCATGGAAGTGCTCACCTTGTCCAGGGGAATGCCCTCGAACAGGGTTTCCATATCCTCTAAAGAATCAATGGCCACCCCCACCTTGCCCACCTCGCCCCGGGCCAGGGGATGATCCGAATCATAACCAATTTGGGTGGGCAGGTCAAAGGCCACGCTCAAACCAGTCTGTCCCTGTTCCAGCAGGTAGCGGAAACGGGCGTTGGTTTCTTCGGCTGTACCGAAACCGGCATACTGGCGCATGGTCCATAACCGGCCCCGGTACATGTTGGGCTGCACTCCCCGGGTAAAGGGGTAAGAACCCGGAAAGCCGAGATCCCGTTCGTAATCAAGATCAGCTATATCCTCCGGAGTATACAGGGTCTTGATCTCAATACCCGAATCGGTAACAAACCCGGCCTGCCTCTCCGGTCTTTTTTTTACCTGGGCTTCCAGCCGTTCCCGGTATTCCTTGGCCGACGCCCGGATGCTTTCCAGCTTTTCCTTTTCGAACATCCATCTCCCCCCTTGAAGACTCAACCTAGAGCTTCCTTAATCAACCCGGGCACCTCAAAGGGCAGGGTAGCCACCCGGGCACCGGCAGCCGTCAGTGCCTGTACCTTGCCCTCAAAGGTACCCTTCCCCCGCTCAATGATTGCCCCGGCATGGCCCATGCGTTTACCGGGAGGGGCGCTCTTCCCGGCAATATAAGCCACCACGGGCTTGGTCATTTTCTTGATGAACAGGGAAGCCTCTTCCTCCGCATTCCCCCCAATCTCGCCTACCAGCACCACGGCCCTGGTTTCCGGATCCTTCTCGAATTTTGCCAGCACATCCACAAAAGACAAACCAACCACCCGGTCACCACCCAGTCCAACCACCGTCGACTGTCCTAAACCGTTGGCTGTTAGATTGGCCACGATCTCGTAGGTAAGGGTGCCGCTGCGCGCCACCACACCAATGTGGCCCGGCACGAAGAACTGGTTGGGTGGAATGCCAATTTTGCACCGTCCCGAGGAAACAATCCCAAAGGTATTAGGGCCAATCACTATTGTACCCCGTCGCCGGGCAAAAGCAATGATCTCCAGTTCATCATGGACGGGAATATGTTCGGTAATAATGACCACAACCCGCACCCCGGCGGCAATGGCTTCAAAAGCGGCATCTTTGGCAAAGGGAGCCGGAATGAAAAGCACGGAGGCATCAATTTGATGGTTTTCCATGGCCGCGGCCACGGTATCATACACGGGAACCCCTTCTACCGTCTGGCCACCCTTGCCCGGGGAAACCCCGGCGACAATCCGCGTTCCATAGGCCAGCATCTGCTTGGTATGAAACGTGCCCTGGTTACCCGTAATCCCCTGAACCAGAACATTGGTTTTTTCATCAACTATAATGGCCACTCCTGACCGCTCCTTCCTTATCGAGGGTGTATTTAACCCTGGGCCCTGGCCAGTTCCACAGCCTTGGCCGCAGCCTCATGCATGATCCTGTAGGCTTCAATGCCATTTTCCCTGAGGATGCGTACACCCTCTTCTTCGTTGGTACCAACTAAACGAATGACTACCGGAACATTGATTCCCTTCTCCTGCTTCACCTTGACCAGTGCCATGGCCACATCATCACACCGGGTAATGCCCCCAAAGATGTTAATGAAGATCACCCGGGGATTGGTGGACAGGAGGATTTCTAATGCTTTAGCTGTAGCCTCCATCCCGGTGCCGCCGCCGGCATCCAGGAAATTGGCTGGTGCACCGCCGTAATGCTGGATGATATCCAGGGTACCCATGGTAATGCCGGCACCATTTGCCATCACGGCAATATTCCCATCCAGCTGGACGTAAGAGAGCCCCAGGGCGTGGGCCTGCCGTTCGGCCTCGGTACGGTCATCTACCACGGGCAGATCCTTTTGCCGGTACAGGGCCTCGTCATCGATAGTTACCTTGGCATCGGCAGCAATTAATTTTTCCCTGCTCAACACCAGCGGGTTGATCTCTACCAGTTCGGCGTCCTTCTCCCGGAAAATGCGGTAAAGGGTAGGCAACAAACGGCCAAATTCCTTGGCCACCGCGCCCGTTAGACCCAACCGGCGGCAAACTTCCCGGCACAAATAGGGCTGGACGCCCAGGCAGACATCCAGGTGTTCCTTGACGATAAATTCGTCGGGGACCTCTTCAATATCCATGCCGCCCTGGGCGGAAGCAATTAAAACCGGCGCTTTGGCTGCCCCATCTACGGTAATGGCCACATAAAACTCATGATCGATGGCCAGCTTTTCTTCCACCAGGACCATTTCGACTTTCAGGCCCTGAACCGTCATGCCCAAAACCTGGGCAGCCGCCTCGCGAGCCTCTTCCGGGGTATCGGCAAACTTAATCCCGCCCCCCTTACCCCGTTTACCCGAAAGCACCTGGGACTTGATTACCACCGGTGCCCCGATTTCCGCCGCTACTGCCGCCACTTCATCCGGGGAGGTGACCATCTTACCCCTGGGTACGGTCAAACCGTAGCGGGCAAAAAGCTCCTTGCCCATATATTCATAGAGTTTCACAATTTTTCCCCCTTTGGCCAAAAGCCCTTTTAATCCCACGAAAAAATTTTTAGAAAAGGAAACTACCAGCCGCTACCGGCCGGCATAAATTTTGACTCCTTCTTCGTACAAATCGCCGCCCAGAACATCATTAACCACAATTACCGGAAAGTCCTCCACCACCAGCTCGTGGATGGCCTCCGGGCCCAGTTCCGGGTAAGCCACTACCCGGCATGATTTAATGGCCCGGGCCAGCAATGCCGCCGCACCTCCCACGGCAGCAAAATAAACGGCCTTGTATTGCTTCACGGCCTTAATTACTTCCGGAGAGCGTTTCCCCTTGCCAATCATACCCTTCAAACCCAGGGCAAGTAAGCGCGGCGCATAGGGATCCATCCGGCCACTGGTGGTAGGACCCGCTGAACCTATCACCCGCCCGGGTTTGGCTGGCGAAGGTCCCACATAGTAAATAACCTGCCCCTTGATGGGAATGGGCAGTTCTTCCCCTCGGTCCAGCAACTCCACCATCTTTTTATGGGCCGCGTCCCGGGCTGTATAGAGTATACCGTTTAACAAGACCCGCTGACCAATGCGCAGCTTCTCTACCACTTCGTCGGTAAACGGGGTAGTCAGCCTGATTTGAGGCAAATTCTTCTACCTCCTACACAATACTCGCGTTAGAGTATTGCTTCTTTGTGCCGGCTGGCATGGCAGTTAATGTTTACTGCCACCGGCAAGCTCGCTATATGACACGGAAAAACTTCCACGTGCACCGCCAGAGCAGTGGTGCGACCGCCCAGGCCCTGTGGTCCGATGCCCAGGTTATTAATGGCCTCCAAAAGCTCCCTTTCCAGGCAGGCAATCTCGGCATCGGGATGGGGTTGTCCCAACGGGCGCAGGAGAGCTTCCTTGGCCAGCAAGGCGGCCTTTTCAAAGGTGCCTCCAATCCCCACACCCACCACCACGGGCGGACAGGGATTAGAGCCGGCTGCTCTTACCTGCTCGATGACAAACTTTTTAACCCCCTCCACCCCTTCAGCCGGCTTGAGCATGCGCAGGCCGCTCATGTTCTCACTACCGCCCCCCTTGGGAGCAACAATGATCTTTAGTTTATCACCGGGAACAATGCGGGTGTGAATTACTGCCGGCGTGTTATCCCCGGTATTTTTGCGGCGCAGGGGGTGATCAACGATGGATTTACGCAGGTAACCCTCCTGGTACCCCCGGCGCACCCCTTCGTTTACTGCTTCGTACAGGTTCCCCCCGGTAATGGCCACTTCCTGCCCCACTTCCAGGAAAACAACGGCAAAACCGGTATCCTGGCACATGGGGACCTGCTCCTCCCGGGCAATACGGGCATTTTCCAGCAACTGTTGCAGGACATCCTTGCCCGTGAGGGAAATTTCCTGGCCCAGGGCCTCTTTGAATGCCGCCAGTACATCCTCACCCAGCTCGTAGTTTGCCTTCTGGCATAATTCGGCTACCGTGGCTGTAATGGTAGCAGCATCTACAAGTCGCAAAAAGCCTTTCCCCCCTTCCACCTTTACTGAGCAACTATTTCACAAGTGCAATTTTTATACCAAACGCAGGACAAACCGGCCAATACACCAAAAAGGGGGTTTTTGCCGCCCATTCCAGGGCAATTCTAAAATATAAAAATAAAAGAGGTGCCACCCTCTTCTTCTAAACTTTATAAAAAGAGGCTTGAGATACCGGTTATTTCTAGGGTAAAAAGGATAGACACTTCGTTCTAACCTTTAGAATTAGTCTAATAATTATAATCTTATCAATTGGTGAAATCTTCAGTACGACTTTTCTTTAACTTATTATACAGTGTAGCCAGGGAGATATTCAGCGCCTGGGCGGCTCGCCGCTTGCCTTCCACACTGGTACCAAACTTGGCGATAGCTTTTCTAATCAGCAATTGTTCCATCTGATCAATGGGGATAAGCTCAATATCCCGTTCCGGGGATGCCTTAAACTGGCTGACATGCTGGATAAAATGTTTCTTTGTAAAAATCTCTTCGTCCACGGTTACCATCACCCGTTCAAAGACATTTTCCAGTTCCCGCACATTTCCGGGCCAATCGTAACAATAGAGAATTTCCTCGGCATCCTTGGACAAGCCCTTCACCTTTTTACCCAGTTTGCGGTTTAGTTTGATAATTAAGTTGTTGATCAGGATAGGTAAATCTTCCTTGCGCACCCGCAAGGGTGGAATGGTAATTTCAACTACGTTTAGCCGGTAGTAGAGGTCTTCCCGGAACTTGCCCTGGCGGATTAATTCCCGCAGGTTGCGGTTGGTGGCCGCAATAACCCGTACATCCACTTTAATGGTCTGGGTGCCTCCCACCCGCTCAAACTCCATTTCCTGCAAAACCCGGAGCAGTTTTCCCTGCAGGTTCAGGTTCATATCACCAATTTCATCGAGAAAAATAGTTCCACCATGGGCCAGCTCGAACTTACCGATCTTGGATTTAACGGCTCCGGTAAAGGCTCCCTTAGCGTAACCGAAAAACTCGCTCTCCAAAAGGCTGTCCGGTATGGCGGCACAGTTAACTTTAATAAACGGCTTATCCCTGCGGGGGCTGGCATGGTGGATGGCATGGGCAAACAACTCTTTACCCGTACCGCTCTCTCCCAGCAATAGGACGGTGGAGTTTGTACGGGCTGCCCTCTCGGCCACCTGGATACAGCGACGCAACTCTGCACTATTGCCCAGGATATCGGCAAAGGTATATTTACTGGTCGTAACCTGGCCGAATTTATCTGACAGATTCTCAATAATGCTGGTGCTCTGGCGCAGTTGTTCCATTAAATTCATGACGTCGGTAAAGTGCTGAAAAACCACCACCGCTCCTTCCATCTTGCCGTCCACAAAGATGGGGGCGGCGTTGGAAATGACCTCAGCATTGCTTCCCCCTACCTTTGTACGATGCCCCACCACACTGCGGCCGGTACGCAACACCGTGGCCAGAGCTCCATCGGGGGAAGCCTCAAAAATATTCTGTCCAATCCGTTCATTTTCACTAATGCCGGTAATCCGGGTAAAGGCCGGATTGACGTATTTGATCACACCGCGGGAATCCGCCACTTCGATGGCTTCCTGGACCGAATCCAGGATGGCAGCCAGTTCTCCCTGTACTCGCCTGGCTTCAAGCAATTTTTCCTTTTCCCTTAATACGGCCAGCATAAGATCCAGCGCCCGGGCCTCCATGATGGACGTTCTCCGCGGCTTTATCCGATGCAGGTGCATCTGGATCTCCGGATCCCCGGTAGCCTCGATCAAAACATCCACGCCGGGCAGGCGCACCATTTCCGTATAATCGGCGGTGGTAAAAACCCCGTCCGCAGCCGCAGCTTTAACTCCCGGGGATGAAGGATCGGGATCGGCCACACCCAAAATTTCCACATCCCCCACGGCCTTTAACATGCGGTAAATGGAATAACCGTCCTCATTGCCCCCAATAATGGCTACGGTCAACCTGGGCATGCCGCCTCACCTTCTACGTGGTCCAAACTTTATGGGATTATTTCGACGATTATCTACTAATCCCTTCTAAAAAATAAAAAAACATTAATTTCGAACAACTGTTTTTCCATCAATACCTTTATGGTATAATTCAAAGAAAAAAAGGAGGTTGACGGGTTATGAACACCGCACTCACTCCCCGGGAGAAGATTATTTTAGAAGTAATTAAAGAAAACATCCGCACCAAAGGCTATCCCCCTTCGGTTCGGGAGATTGGTCAAATTGTCGGACTAAAATCCAGCTCTACAGTACATAACTACTTAAAGCGTTTAGAACATAAAGGCCTCTTACGCAGAGATCCCACCAAACCCCGGGCGTTAGAATTACTGGAGCGCACTTTGCCCTTTAGCCAGCCCATGCGCATGGTCCCCCTTTTGGGACGGGTAGCGGCAGGTGAACCCATCCTGGCCGTGGAAAACCAGGAAGATGTTTTTCCCCTGCCGGCCAGTTTCACCGGGGAGGGAGAATTCTTCATGCTTACCGTCCGGGGCGACAGCATGATTGAAGCCGGTATCCTGGATGGGGACCTGGTGGTGGTCCGGCGCCAGCCCAGCGCCGACAACGGGGACATTGTGGTGGCCCTTCTGGAGGATGAAGCCACGGTAAAAAGATTCTTCCGGGAAAACGACCATATTCGCCTGCAACCGGAAAACAAGGCCATGTCTCCTATCAGGGTCAAAAACCCGCTAATCCTGGGCAAGGTAGTGGGCCTGCTGCGTAAATTTTAAAATTCTAAACCCCCGCATCCTGTCGCTAATCTGGCTTTTTGTAAGCTGCCAGCTTCAGGTCATAGTAATGCGCGACATAGACGGCACCCAGGGGATTATGGGCCAGCACCCGGTCCTTGACTGCCAGAACAGTGACCGGAGCTTCCGAAATTCCTTTGTCTGACTTACACCTGGCATATGTCCTCAGGCACCGTGATTCTTTTGGGACATTTCTCAGGTAAATTTTTAATGAAAAACCTTAAAATGTCACGAAGTACCTTCATTAACTGCAGGCGGGCAGCACCCAGGACATCCCGGGGATCCAGGGCCAGCTGCAAACCCTTCACTAGGGCCGACGGTTTTACTTCCCCGGGATCATCCATGGCTGCGTGACAAACCCCACAGAGAATGCAGGTGGCCGGGCTTTCCAGTTTCCGTGCCACCTCCGGCGCCATGCGCCGTCGTGATTGTCCCGGATAACCACCCAGGGAACCAATGCTTTAAGAGATTCAAAGAAAGGGGCTAGATCCACCACCAGGCTTTTCAGTTGCCTGAAATGGGGTAGCGGCTCCAGGGTAATGACACCTCTTTCAAAGTCACTCTTGGGGGTTTTGTTGAATTTCCGGCGCCAGATGTAACTCACGGGCAAAGGGGACGTAGTGGATCTCGCGGTGATATTCCGGTACGGGCCAGCCAAAACGACGCCGCTGCCTTAACCGGAAGGCTACCGCGTGCTTTTTCAGCTCGTACCCTATCCCGGCGGCCAGGCGGGCAGCTTCCAGGGGAATTGTTTCCACATAGCCGTCCTTAACGGCCCCATCCAGCAGCTCTTCACCATCCGGACTGCGCACCAGGCAGGAAGATACTCCTAAAGCCTGCCCGGCCCGCACCTGCGGGTCCCAGTAGTCCCCTACCGACAGGTCCGCCAGTTCCGCAGCCCAATCCAAGCACATCTCGCACCCATCCCGCTTTGAAAGCAGGCATAAGATGGTGGTACATATACTCGTGGCGGTCCAGGAGCAGCCTCCGCCCATCCTTCAGTTCCACCACCAGGTGGCCCGGCCAATCGCCGCCCCGGTAGCTCAGCGAGGCAATATCTTCCAGCCTATCCACGAGACAACGCCGTTAGCAGGGCCGCATTGAGGCAGGAGATTTTCTCCCCGGTCGCCAGCAGGGTGGCCTATGGGTTTACAAAGGGACGGCCCGATCACCGGTCGCCCCAGCTCCATGGCCTGCCTGCCCAGATAAGTGAGTTCCCCCATGCCCCTGTCCGATTCCTTTCCGTCCGGGTCTACGGTAAAAAAACGAATCCCCTGGCGATCAAACAACACCGCCTCTCCCCCGGCCACCCGGGCAATCAAAGGGAGGGCCTCGCGGAAGGTTGCCTTTAAACCGGCCTCCCGGCGGGCGTGGAGCACATTGTTTACGGCCAGCAGGCAATCCCCCAGGGGCAGGAAGATTTTCAAGATTTTTTGCCATTCGTTTTATTCAGAAAAAACCAGGGAAGCTGCCCCCGGCGTAATAGACATAGCTCAGTGGGGTTATATACCCAGGTATGCCTCCTTGACATGCTGGTTGTTCAGCAGTTCAGCCCCGCTGCCCTGGAGAGTGATCCTGCCGTTCTCCAGCACATAGGCCCTGGTGCACATGTTTAAAGCATGCATTATATTTTGCTCCACCAGCAAAACAGTAATGCCCCGCTGGTTAATCTCTTTGACAATTTCAAAAACCTGATTAACCAGAACGGGTGCCAGTCCCAGCGAAGGTTCGTCCAGCATCAAAAGTTTGGGTAAAGCCATCAGGCCCCTGCCGATGGCCAGCATTTGTTGCTGGCCGCCGCTCAAGGTTCCCGCTTCCTGATTTTGTTTGTCTTTCAATATGGGAAAGAGGGAAAAAACCCACTCCATAGTTTCCTTTCTTTTCTTTTTAGCTTCAGGAACAAGGGAACCCATCTCCAGATTTTCTTTTACCGTCATTTCAGGGAAAAGCCTTCTTCCCTCCGGAACATGGGCAATGCCCATTTCAGCAACCCTGTATGCCGGTATTCTGGTTATTTCGTTTTGCAAAAAATAAATGTTCCCGCCATGGGGGCGCAATAAACCGGAAATGGTGTTTAAAATGGTGGTTTTACCGGCACCATTGGCACCCAGAAGGGCAACCAGTTCCCCTTCCGGTACTTCAAAAGAAACGTCCCACAAAACCTGCACATCTCCGTATGAAACGTTGATATTATTTACCTTAAGCATAGGCCTCACCTAAATATGCTTTAATTACCTCCGGATGATTGGCTATCTCCTTTGGCGTTCCAATGGCAATTTCCCGCCCGAAGCTGATGGCCAGGATCCGATCGGAAATACCCATAATTACTTTCATTATGTGTTCTACAATGATAATAGTTATGCCGGCTTCTTTTATCTTTAGAATAATTTTAATTGCTTCTTCCGTTTCCTTTGGATTTAACCCGGCCGCCGTTTCATCCAGGAGCAATAGCTGTGGTTCCGTAGCCAGGGCCCGGGCGATTTCCAGGCGCTTCCGGTCGGCAATGGTCAGATTTTTTGCATCCATATCCTTACGATGATAGAGCCCGCAAAACTCCAGAATCTCCAGGGCCCTGGCCCGGGCCCGAACAATACTGCTGGTATGCAAGAAGGCCCCGGCCATAACATTCTCCAGAACACTCATTCTTTTCAGGGGTTTGACCACTTGAAAGGTCCTGCCTATTCCCAGGGCACAGATTTTATGGGGAGGCAGGCCGTCAATGCGGCGTCCCTGAAAGTAAATTTCTCCTGACGTTAAAGGGTAAAAACCGTTAATCAAATTAAAAATGGTGGTTTTCCCGGATCCGTTGGGACCGATCAGCCCGAAAATTTCCCCCTGTTCCACAGTAAAACTGATATCATTAACGGCCCTTAACCCGCCAAAATTTTTAACGATATTTTTTACTTCAAAGAAGCTCATTTTAATTACCTCCAGCCATCACAGCTTTCGCTTTCTGCCTGGAAAGTAGGCGCTTCAAAGTACCCAGTTCTCCAATTATACCATTGGGCAGGAAAAGAATCACCAGGCAAACGATAATGCCAAAAGCCAGCACATTGGCCGCACCCAGCCAGGCCCGGAAAAGTTCGCCCAAGGCTACATAAATAGCCGCTCCCACAGAAGGACCCCACAGGGTGGCCACACCACCCATCATTACCACCAGAATGACCATTACGGATATGTCGCTGAGGGAAAAAACCACGTGCGGGTCAATAAAGGCAATATAGTTCATATAAAAAGCGCCCACCAGCCCCGCTATAAAAGCGCTGGGCAGCAGTGCAAACATCTTGTACCTGGTGGTGGGAATTCCCAGGGATTCTGCTGCATCCTGGTCTTCCCTGATGGATACAAAGTAGTAGCCCAGCTTGGACTTAACCATTCGATCCACAATAAGTAAAGACATTCCCCATATAAAGAAAGCGATAAAATAATAGGGCAACTTGGTGGGAAAACTGCTCAGGATTAATATTCCCTGGGCACCGTTGGTCAGGGAAACCCAGTTGGTAAAAACCAGCCGGAATATTTCTCCCAGGGCCAGCGTAGCCAGGGCAAAATATGGTCCCCGCAAGCGAAAGCAAATTATACCAATGGGAATGGCCACCAGCATGGATATAAAGGGGCCTAAAACCAATCCCCACCAGGGGGAAATCTTCAGGTGGAAGATCAACAATCCGGCGGAATAGGCACCTAAACCAAAAAAGGCAGCATGACCAAAGGAAACCTGTCCTGCGTACCCACCCAGGAGATTCCATGCTGTTCCCAGTGTGGCCCAGATAAAAACCATGATCATAATGTGCTGAACATAGGGGGCCTGCACTACAAAAGGAAGCACGACCGCTATCACAGCGACAATTGCTGGTACAATCATTCCTTTCCAGTTCATTAAATTCACCTCCTGGTAAGGCTTTTAAAACCACCCGGTAAGAATAAAAGGACCAGTAAAAAAATGATCAGGCCGACCACATCTTTATATCCCATGGAAATATAGGTAGCTCCCAGGGATTCGGCGATACCCAGGGTGAGGCCGCCAAAGAGAGCCCCCATAGTGCTTCCCATTCCCCCTAAAATGGTGATAATAAATGCCTTTGCCGTAAACAGGTGACCGATATCCGGCCACAGATAAAACAAAGGGAGCAACAGAGAACCCCCTGCAGCCGCCAGTGCCGAGCCGATGCCAAAAGTGATCACCGTTATCCGGGGAGCGTTTACGCCCATATAAATGGCCGCGTCCCTATCCTGGGCCGTTGCCCGGATAGACCGGCCCAGATCTGTCCGGGTGAGAAAAAGATGCAATAACCAGGTAAAGATCATGGCAATTAAAAAGCCAATGGTCATGGGAATACTTATGGATATATCTCCCAGGAAGAAAGTGCTGGAGGAATAACTGGTCGCCACCGAACGGTAATCCGATTTAAAGATCAGCCGCATCGTCTCGGTTAAAACTAGCATAATGCCTACAGTTAATAGAACCTGGTTTTCCGGCAAAATGGAATCAACTTCCACCAGGCGGTTAATTAAGTATTTTTGAATTATACAACCAATAAAAAACAGGATCGGCATAGAAATAAACATGCCCAGGTAAGGATCAATACCCCATTCTTTAAAACAAAAATAAGTAATGTACATGCCTACCATCACCAGTGCCCCGTGAGCCAGATTGATAATCTTCATTACACCCATGATCAGGGTCATGCCAATGGCAATCAGGGCATACATGGCACCCAGAAGAATACCACAGATGATTGTCTGTAAAAATAAGGACATGCAAGATTTACCTCCCATGCTTTAAAGAGCAGGGGGATGGACCCCCTGCTCCACAAGCCATATCTACTTTCGCTCGCTCCATTTTGGTACGGGGAAGACCAGTTTTCCTGAAGCAGCCTCTTCAGGCCAGACCACTTCCAGCTTGCCCTTTTGCCATTGCACCACATAGGTGGTGGGTTTATCCTGGTTGGTATAGCCTTCCCAGTCCTCAAATTTGATGGGTCCCATTATTGTCATCAGATCGGTTTCTTTTAAGGCCTTCTGGATGCCTGCAGGGGTGAAATCCTTGGCCCGTCCCAAAGCATCAGCGATTACGTACATGGTGGCATAGGCCTGGGCACCGTGGTAATCGGGTTCTTTACCGTATTTTTCCTTGTACTTTTTAAAGTAATCGCTGGCCCCCTTCCAGGAAACGCTGGGAACCCACAGAGTTGTCGAAGCCACATACTCAGCGGCATTCCCGGCATTTTCCAAAAATTCCGGCATGGTATAGCCCGCCGCCCCACCGACAAACAGCCTGGGATTAAAATCCAGTTCTTTCATTTGCTTAACAATGAGAGAAGCATCCATCACATAAGAAACGGCAAAAACAACGTCCGGATTGGCCTTTTTCATATTGGCCAGCATGGGCTTAAAGTCAATGGCACCTTTTTCGTATCCCTGGTCAAAAACCACATTGATCCCTCTGGCCTTACAGGCAGCCCGGAAGGCCTCGGCAGAACTGGTACCAAAATCAGTGTTTTCATAGATAATGGCTACATTCCGGGGCTTAATCTTTTTATCAAACAAATCCCACAGGGCAGAAGTATATTTGCTGGACGGTGCGGCGGCCCCCCTGAACACCCATTGCCACCCCTGTTTGGTGATCTTGTCGGCAGAACCGGTAACAATGAGGAAGGGGATACCCTTTGACTGGGCGGTCCCGGCAATGACGTTGGTATTGGCACTGCTGTAGCCCCCGCTAAGCATGGCCACCTTATCCTGGTTAATTAATTTTTCAGCGGCAGCTTTGGCGGCGTCTTGCTTGCTCTGGTCGTCTTCAAATATCAGCTTGATTTCTTTCCCGTTAACCGTGGTCTTGCCGGCTGCTTTCAATTCCTCATAGGCCATTTCCATGGAATTTTTCTCCATGGTGCCAAACATGGCTTCAGTACCGGTTAAAGGGAGGATGACACCCACCTTTACCACATTTTGAGCTCCCTGCTCTTGCTGGGATCCCCCTCCTCCACACCCGGCTGTAACGGTTACACCCATAACCATTGCCAGAACAGCCAGAATAGCCAGGTATTTTTTCATTCTATCACCCTTTCTTAAATTCTTAAGTCTTCACTCAATTGAATCAACTCTCCGGCTACCCCCCTCCTCGCTTTTTCATATCGATCCTCCAGTTTATAACTTCCCTGCTCTCACCCCCCCGGTATTTGATTCTGGAAATTGTTTAAATAACCAACCAGTAGCATGTCCTCTGGAAACTGAGGAACTGTAGTTTTTCATGCGTAAAACCGCCTCCACCAGTTCATTGCCGATAACCGGTTTGAACTGCCGGTAAAGGGGAGTGAATGCCGCTTGCCATTCGATCCTTTCCGGGGGAGTCAGGGTGTGTATTTTGACCTTACCGGAAGACTCAATTTGTTTAAAATTTTTCTCATTTAAACTGGCCGCCTGCTCCCGTTCCCACAGGGTTACCTCGGTCATGGTCTCCTCAATAATTTTACGGATGTCGGGGGGCAGAGAGCGCCAGAAGGCAGCATTGGTCAGCACCACATAGCCCATGTAGCCGTGGTTGCTCACCGTCAGATAGGGTTGCACCTCATAAAAACGCTGGGAATAAATGTTGGACATGGTGTTTTCCTGGCCGTCCACCTGCCTGGCGGCCAGGGTACTGTAGACATCACTGAAGGGCAGACCGGTAGCCCGGGCACCCAGGCAACGAAACTGTTCTTCCAGAACCCGGCTGTTGATCATTACCCGGAAAGTTAAACCGGCAAAGTCACGGGGGTGCACCAGGGGTCTTTTGCTGTTGGTCATGTGTTTAAATCCATTATCCCAGAAGGCCAGGGGATGAATATTATGGGGTTCCAGGGTGGCAAAAAGTTTTTTACCTATTTCCCCATCCAGCGCCTGGTATACCTGTTCTTTGTTCTCAAAAAGATATGGTAAATCAAGCAACTGCCATTGGGGAGCAAGGCAGCTTAACTTGGAAGTGGTGGGGGCAATCATCTGGACTGCACCTTGCTGCAGGGCGTCCATTTCCTCCCCGTCCTTATAGAGGGTCGAATTGGGAAAAACCTGTACTTCCACCCGCCCCCCGGTGCGCTGCTGCACCAGGCGGGCAAAACGCCGGGCCGCCTGCCCCTTGGGTGTGTCCTCGGCCACCACATGGGAAAATTTGATCACGATCTTCTCCTTGGGATCCACCTGCTCCCCATCGGGACCCCGCTGGTCACAACCGGTGATTAGGAGGAACGATACCGCTAGAACTAATATCCATCTGGCCCGGCCCGTCATGTCTACGCTTGAAGCCCCCCTTTATTACGGAGCCCACGAGAAAAAATAATCCCAATTATATGAAAATTCCCAACTTATACCCCACAGAATCGAACTTTTTTTCTGAAAAACCTGTCTTCATTTTAACCTTCCGGCATCCCCAGGGCAACATTTTGGTCATTAAGTTAATTCTGGTCTTTATGTTTACGGAACTTTAATTTTGTACCTCTTGATGGGACGGCCTACTGAACCATACTGCAGTCCCAGGGTGACTTTACCCAATGCGGCCAGGTATTCCAGGTAACGACGGGCGGTCACCCTGGCCAGCCCCAGACCGGCGGCCACCTCTTCAGCCGACAGGGCACCCCCATCTTTAATCAGGAAAAGTAAAATCTGCTTTAAAGTAACCTCATTTAAACCCTTGGGCATCTCTGCTGCACCGACTTCGTTAACAACTACCGGAGTTCGTCTCAGGGCCAGGCGATCGATATCGTCCTGTTCCAGCCGGTCATCCTTATTCAACCGGCTGTATAAAAGGGCAAAACCCTCCAGGGCGGTCTTCAAGCGGTTGAACTTGAAGGGCTTGATAATATAGTCCACCGCCCCGTAACGGAAGGCGTGTTGAATGGTTTCCACGTCCTGGGCGGCAGTGACCAGCAATACGTCGGT
This sequence comes from Desulfofundulus luciae, assembly GCF_030813795.1. Taxonomy (NCBI): domain Bacteria; kingdom Bacillati; phylum Bacillota; class Clostridia; order Eubacteriales; family Peptococcaceae; genus Desulfofundulus; species Desulfofundulus luciae. Next base: position 27,363 of record NZ_JAUSUX010000005.1, read on the forward strand.
GGGCAGACCCCGGCGGCGGATTTCCTGCAGGGCTTCCAAGCCGCTCATATCCGGCAGGTAGACATCCAGAAGGGTCAGGGCGGGCTTTAAGCGGGCCACCATTTCCACCGCCTTCCGGCCAGTACGGGCCACCCCCACCACCTGAAAGCCGGGTACGGCATTGACAAAGCCCCGGTTTACCTCCACCACCATGGGATCATCTTCTACAATGAGTACACCGATGTCGCCCAAGAAAAATCACCTCTCGTGTCTGTCCTGGGGTCACCCCTGGCCGGGCCATTATCCCTTTTTAACTGGTTGGACAACTTAACTTCTTAAGCGGGTAGAGTCACCCTGCCTTCCCCGGTTGATCAGGCTGAATAAGGAATACGCACCGTCACCGTGGTTCCTTCCCCCTCCCGGGAATGCAGGGTGATCTCCCCACCGGCCGTATCCACGTGTTTTTTCACCAGATACAAACCAATACCCCGCCCATTTCCTTTGGTGGAAAAGCCCTGTTCAAATATCTGCTCCCGGAGATGTGCCGATATGCCCGCACCCGTGTCTCGCACCCCCAGTACCAGGCCCTCCGGATCATCCCTCATGGTAAAGTGCACCTGCCGCCGGGCAGGTTCCATCTCCCGCACCGCATCAAGGGCGTTTTCCAGGAGATTGCCCAGCACCACCCCCAAGGCGGCGGCATCCATACGGGGGGGCAGGCGGGTAAGCCGGCAGGAGCGGTCGATGGACAGTTCCACCTTCAGTTCGCGGGCCCGACTGTATTTGCCCAGCAGCAACCCGGCAATACTGTAGTCACAAACGTTTTTGGTTAATAAACGGGTCAGTTTCTGCTGCTCCTCGGTAACGGCAAAGATATAGTCCACCGCCTCCTGCACCCGGTTCAACTGGAGCAAACCGGCAATGGTATGCAAACGGTTCAGATACTCGTGGTTTTGCACTCGCAGGGCCTCTACAAAGGATTTTACACCGGTTAATTCCTCAGCCAGGCGATGTACCTCGGTACGGTCCCGGAAGGAAGCCAGCGCCCCGACAATCTCCCCCTTCACCAGTACTGGTACCCGGTTAACAATAATGACGGTGTTATTTAAAACCCGTTCCTGGTTAAACTCCGGTTGACCCGTTTGCAACACCCGGGGTAAAAAACTATCCGGGAGCACTTCGGTAATGGACCGGCCTACCACCTCGTCATCCGTACCCAACAGACGTTTGGCTTCTTCGTTGATCACGGTAATACGCATATTCCGGTCGATAGCAATAATACCCTCGCCCATGGCCTGCAGCATGGCCGTGCGTTCTTCCAGGATACGGGCGATCTCCTCGGGTTCCAGAGTGAACATGGCCCCTTTAATCCTGCTGGCGAGGTAGAGGGAACCCAGCAAACCGGCCAGCAACCCGATGGCCAGGGATGGGTAGAGTTGAGCCTGGATGGCCCGGAAGAGCTCGGCAAAGGTGGGGGTAATAATACCCACCACCACCACTCCCACCTGCCGCGTACCTTCATCCACCTTGATGGGAGAAAAGGCACGGACGGCCGGACCCATCACCCCGGCAGTACGGGTAATATACTCCCGGCCGGACAGGGCCGGGTCCAGATCCCGATCGGAAAATTTGCCTCCAATGCGTTCGGCCACCGGGTGAGAGTAACGCACCCGGTTCATATCCACCACGACAATGTACTCCACCCCGGTAGCCAGCCTGATTTTTTCGGCCACGGGCTGAATGACGCTGGCACCGCCGGGACGCCCCACATTATTATGTACGGCCTCCATCTGGGCCAGGGTACGGGCAATGGCCAGGGCACGCATGCCCATCTCCTCTTCAAGCAGGTGGGATACCCTAATCCCCACGAGCAGGACGGCCACTAAAATGGCCAGCACCACCGAAACAAAGGACAAAATGGCCAGCCTTGTGTGCAGGGGCAAAAAACGCCGGTAAATGTCCAAAGCAGCCGCCTCTCCCTCAAAATATTAAGACCATTGCGATTATTAACATAATTCGATACCCGGAAACCAAACCCTCCTCAATGCCAGGGAAAATGCTGGGTGACAGCAGGAGAAACCAGCGAGGGATAGAAAAATAGCTCTGGATAGCTCTATACCTTTAGGAAACAATGCTATTGGTAATAATAACCCACAGGGTTAAACAATCCCAAAGAAGGTCAATGATCCTCCCGGGCAGGCGTATAATTTAAATTAAAGCCCTGGCCTGCGAGGTGATCACCTTTGGTGAAAATCAGGCTCTGGCAAAACCACAGTGAACAGAACGGAACTTTAGCAAATGAACGCCGGAACCTTCCTGTTTTTTCACCAGGGGGAAAACTGGAAAAAAACCATGGTGCGGGTGAAGAGCAGCGTCAGAAAAACGTCCGGGAAATTATGAAGGAACTGGACTCTTTAGTTGGTCTTGCCGGGGTAAAAAAGCTGGTGGGGGAAATCCACGCCTTTGTGGAAATCCAGCGCCGGCGGCAAAGGGAAAAGCTGGCCACCGAACCCCAGGTCTTGCACATGGTTTTTAAGGGCAATCCGGGGACGGGTAAAACCACCGTAGCCCGCATCATCGGCCGCCTCTTCAAAGAGGTGGGTGTTTTACCCAAAGGCCACCTGGTAGAAGTGGAAAGGGCTGACCTGGTGGGGGAATACATCGGTCATACGGCTCAAAAAACCAGGGAGCAGATTAAGAAGGCCCTGGGAGGCATTCTCTTTATCGACGAAGCCTATTCCCTGGCCCGGGGCGGTGAAAAGGATTTTGGACGGGAAGCCATTGATGCCCTGGTCAAAGGAATGGAGGACCACAAGGACAATCTGATTCTCATCCTGGCCGGTTACCGCCAGGAGATGGAATGGTTTATGGAAAGCAACCCGGGCTTACGCTCCCGGTTTCCCATCCACATCACCTTCCCCGATTACTCCACCCCAGAGCTGCTGGCCATAGCCGACCTGATGCTTAAAAAGCGCCAGTACCATTTGTCCCCGGGAGCCCGGGACGAGCTTCGCCTCATCCTGGAGGAAACCCGATCCCTTCACGTGCACAGCGGCAATGCCCGCCTGGTGCGCAATCTCATTGAGCGGGCCATACGCCAGCAGGCAGTTCGCCTCGTCCGCAGGGGCCAGGTCAGCCGGGAAGATTTAATGACCATCACCCGGGAAGATATCCTCCGGGCGCATGAAAGCAACCCGGGAATTTGACGCAACACACTCAAATGGATCAGAGCCGTCGCCCGAGAGGAGGGCTCTAGCACTGGAAACGAATACCAAACAAGTGCAGCCGGGGTCAACACACTGCGCGCTGCGAATTGCGTGATGAAGTATTAGAAGAATACCATCTATACCATATAAAGGGGAGTCTTAGCTTGATTGCAACGGACTTAACCACGTTGGCGGCAGAAGTAGAAGAAGAAGTAAAGCCTTATTACGAAAAAGTCGAGGCGGTGGCACGTCAAAACCATGCCCGGGTACTGGCCGCCTTTCACCACGCCCGGGTAAGCGATTACCATTTGAAAGGTTCCACCGGTTATGGTTACGGTGACCAGGGACGGGAAACCCTGGAAAAGGTGTACGCCCGGGCATTTCAGGCCGAGGCGGCCCTGGTGCGAGGACAAATTGTCAGCGGCACCCACGCCATTGCCCTGTGCTTGTTTGGGGTTTTGCGCCCCGGAGACGAACTGCTGGCAGTAACGGGAGCACCCTATGACACCCTCCAGGAAATGATCGGCATGCGAAGCCATGTCCCGGGATCTTTAAAGGAGTTGGGTGTCACCTACCGGCAGGTAGACCTGCTTCCCGATGGCAGTCTGAATACACAAGACATTGCCCAGGCCATTAACAAGCGCACCCGGATGGTAATGTTTCAACGTTCCCGGGGCTACAGTTTGCGCCCGTCTTTAAACCTGAACGAGATGGGCCGGGCCATCGCATGGATTAAGAAAAAACACCCCCACGTGGTAATCTTTGTGGACAACTGCTACGGTGAATTTGTCGAACCCCTGGAACCCCCGGCGGTAGGAGCTGACCTGGTGGCCGGATCGTTAATTAAGAACCCCGGCGGGGGCCTGGCTCCCAGCGGCGGTTACGTGGTAGGGAGGCAGCTTTACGTGGAAATGGCTGCCAACCGCCTGACGGCACCGGGCCTGGGCAGCGAAGTGGGACCCAGCCCCGACTACCAGCGCCTGCTCTTCCAGGGACTCTTCCTGGCTCCCCATGTGGTAGCCGAGGCTTTAAAAGGGGCCATCTTTGCCGCCCGCCTCTTTGAACGGCTGGGCTTTAAAGTAGACCCCGCACCCCAGGAAGAACGCACCGACATTGTTCAGGCCATTCTTTTGGGCTCACCCGAAAGGGTGATCGCTTTCTGCCAGGGATTGCAGCAGTCCTCTCCCGTGGATTCCCATGTGCGGCCTCAACCGGTGGACATGCCCGGTTACAGTGATGCGGTGGTTATGGCTGCCGGCACCTTTGTGCAGGGTTCCTCCATCGAGTTGAGCGCCGACGCGCCCATGCGTGAACCTTACGCGGTGTACATGCAGGGGGGGTTGTCCAAGGAATATGTCCAACTGGCCGTGCTCGCGGCAGCCAGGGCGGTACTGGCGGTGGAAAAGGGATGAACTTAAAACAATTGGAAGCCTTTTTATGGGTAGCGGAACTGCAGAGCTTTACCCGGGCGGCCAAGCATCTTTACATGAGCCAGCCGGCAGTAAGCTTTCAAATAAAGTCGCTGGAGGAAAGCCTGGGTGCGACCCTTTTTTACCGGGGCGATAAAAAGGTGGAACTTACCGAAGCCGGACGCCTCCTCTATCCCGAAGCCCGGCAAATATTGCGCCATTTTCAAAAAATCAAAGCCGGACTGGATGAACTGAAGGGGCTTAAAAGGGGACACCTTTGCCTGGGAGCCAGCACCATTCCCGGCGAATACCTGTTGCCCCTGTTGATCGGCCGTTTTCACCGACATTACCCGGGAATAGAGGTTACCCTGCGCATAGCCGGAAGCGGCCAGGTCATCCGCTGGGTGCGGGAGAGGGAAATCGATCTGGGAGTCACCGGCGCACCCGTCAAAGAGGAAGGGCTGGAATGTTTGCCCTGGTATCGGGACCGGCTGGTGCTTATTGTGGGACCGGAACACCCCTGGGCGAACCGGGAAGCGGTAAATCCGGGTGAATTGCTGGACCAACCCCTGATCCTGCGGGAGCCAGGTTCAGGCACGCGCCGTTCCCTGGAGGAAAAACTGGCCCAGGTGGGCCATTCCCTGGAAGAAGCGCGGGTGGTGATGGAACTGGGCAGTACCCGGGCCGTAATTACGGCTGTACAGGCTGGCCTGGGGGTCAGCCTGGTTTCCGCCCTGGCCGCCGCCGAACCCCTGGCCCTGGGAAGGGTGTGCCAGGTGGCCCTGCAGAATATGGACCTGACCCGCTACCTTTATTTGATCCATGCGCCGGAATGGCCGGGGAGTTTCGCCGCCGGGGCCTTCTGGGACTTTATCCGGCAGGAAGAACGGGTAAGTGAACAAAATGAACCCAACAAAAAGGCCCCTCCAACGGAGAGACCGGCTCCTTGAATTTATTGTGTTTTTTGTTCGGAAAAGGTGGTGCTCATGGGACGCATAGGGCTAACGGTGGAAATGGCGTGTTTATAAACCATCATTTGCTTGCCGTCGCTTTCCAAAATGACGGTAAAATTGTCGAAGCCCCTGACCACTCCCTTTAGCTGGAAACCGTTGACCAGAAAGATGGTCACGGGAACGTTTTCCTTGCGCACCTGATTTAAAAAGGCATCCTGTAAATTTATTTGTGGCTTGCTCATTGAAAGGTCCCTCCGTCGGTAGTTATTTTTTTCTAATTGCTCTTCGACGTATTTAGCAATACTCCTTCTGCACGCCTCGTAATTTCTCGGGCAACTTCCGTTAAACTGGTATATTGCCCTACATTGATCCAGTTAATCCGCTGGTCCCGTTTGAACCAGGTAAACTGCCTTTTGGCAAAACGCCGGGTGTTCCTTTTGAGCAAATAAACCGCTTCATCCAGGGTGGACAACCCCCGCAGGTAGGCGATAATTTCCTTGTATCCGAGACCCTGCATGGAGGTTAAGCGGGGACTGTACCCCCGGTCTAAAAGGGCCTGCACTTCTTCTACCAGACCCATCTCCATCATTTGATCCACCCGGGCTTCGATGCGCCGGTACAACCATTGCCGATCCATGGTCAGTCCAAGGATTAAAAGATTATAAGGAGGCTTTTCCCCTTCTTCCCGCAAGGCGCTTGACATGGGGCGCCCCGTGAGGTGATAAACTTCCAGGGCCCGGATCACTCGCTTTAAGTTGTTGGGATGAACCCGGGCCGCCGTCTCGGGGTCCACCTCGACCAGTCGCCGGTAAACGGCTTGCGGCCCCTTTTCTTCTGCCTCCCTCAAGAGCTTACGGCGAAAATATTCATCTACACCGGCACTGGTGAAATGGTAGGGTTCAATTACCGAGCGAACATAAAGCCCGGTACCCCCGACTAAAAGGGGTAACTTGCCCCGCTCCCATATTTCACGGATATGTTGCCGGGCCTGCGCCTGGTAAAGGGCCACGCTGTAGGGCTCATCGGGCTCAATGATGTCAATCATATAGTGGGGAACGCCCCGCCGTTCTTCCAGTGTTGGTTTGGCCGTGCCGATATCCATATAGCGGTAGACCAGCATGGAATCGGCGGAAACAATCTCTCCCCCCAATCTTAGGGCTACCTCTACCGAAACGGCGGTTTTACCCACGGCCGTAGGACCAACCAGGACCAACAGGGGTATTGGTGTTTCCATCAACCCGTTCCCCCTCTTTTTTCGATGATCCCGTAAGCCACGGGGGAGGATTTGCCACCCTGGACCCGGGTAAAACCCAACCGGGCAAACTCACCGCTGTCCCGGCTTTCCTTCATCACCACCCGTCGCCGGGCCACCCTTACGGCTTCCTGCACAGCCTGAACTGAAAGGGGGGCGGGATTAGCTACCAGGCGCACGGGGTTGATGGCCGCGGATTTTTCAAGAGGTTTGCGAAACATGGGATCAAAGTAAACCACATCAAAGCTTTCTGCGGCCAACCCTTTTAAATAGGATAAATGATTGGCGCAAACCACCTCAATGCGGGCCATGGCTTCAATCAATTCCCGGGGGGCGTGGTCGCGATAGGTTTTAAGGCCGTGCTCCACAAGAACCGCGAGCACAGGGGACGACTCCACCCCTACCACCCGGCCCTGGTTACCCACCACAAAGGAAGCCACGGTGGCGTCCACCCCCAGGCCCAGGGTGCAGTCTAAAACCCAATCCCCCGGTTGTAAGCCCATGGCTTTAATCATCCAATCAGTTTTTCCAGCTTTTATCTCGCTTATACGCAACTTGGCCATGCTGGGGTGCAGAAAAAGCTCTTCACCATTATAGAAATAGGAAACCCGGCGGGCCGAGACCACCAGAACACCGGAAACACCGTATTTTTTAGTCAGGGCAGGAATGGAAAGGCCGGCACGGGGTACCAGGGGCACCCCCAGCCGCGAACTTAACCGGGCAGCCAGTTCCAACTCCGGAGTACCGGCCCGGTGGCCCGTGGTGACCACGCACACGGCCGACAAGAACACCACCTCCGCTTTAGCAGCGTTTAAAGCGCTGAGCCAGTTCCTGGTGAGAAACATGGATAATGGTGGGCCTGCCGTGGGGACAGGTAAAAGGATTCCCGGCCGCCGCCAGCTGCTCCAAAAGGGACCTGGCCTCCGCCCCGGATAGTCCTTCCCCGGCCTTTACTGCCGCCCGGCAGGCAACCTGAGCCGCCAGGTGATGCACCAGGTCCTCCCGGGATGGGGAGCGGCCGGGTTCATCCAGGTAACCAATTATGTCCCGCAAGTAGGATTCACCTTCTCCCGGAGGGAAATCCGGTGGTAGTCCCCGTACCACCACCGTATCCTGGCTGAAGAAATCCAGTACAAATCCCAGGGAAGCAAGGAATTCCCGGTGTGCTTCCAACAGGCGGGCTTCCCGGTGGGTGAGAAAGACATTCACCGGCAGCGCAAGCATCTGGGAAGCTGCTCCCGGACCGGCCAGCGCGGCCAGGTATTTTTCATAGAGAACCCGCTCGTGGGCGGCGTGCTGGTCAACGATATACAGGCCATCCGGTCCCGCGGCTAAAAGATAGGTTGGCATGAGCTGGCCCACATACTCTACCGCAGGGAAGGAGGGCCCGGCATGGTCATACACCGGCGCCGCTTCGACCACGTAACCCTCCCTGCCGGCCGGGGGGAGGCTGTGCGGCGGATGGTCTGGAAACAAAACCTGTTGTCTGCCGGCCTCCCGCGGGAAGAAACGGGGTACCCGTGGCAGGGGCTCCTCCCGCAAATCAGGCCCGTGCTCCCGCAGTACCGCTCCTGGAATGACCAGCCGGTTGCCCATCAGGGCCTTCCGGACGGCGCGGGTAACGGCCTCAGACACTTCCCTTTCCCGGGCCAGCCGGACCTCCAGCTTGGCCGGGTGAACATTGACATCCAGCAGTTCCGGAGCGACGGAAAGGGAAATCACCGCCACCGGGTAACGGCCGGCCGGTAAAAGGGTGTGGTATGCCTCGCACACCGCCATGGTAACCAGGGGGCTATACACGTACCGGCCGTTGATTAACACGGTGACCTGGCGGCGGTTGCTGCGGTGCAGGGTGGGCCGTCCGGTATACCCCTTTATCAGCAGCCAATCCCCGGAGCAGTCCTCTACCGGAAGCATTTCCCGGGCAAGCTCTGAACCGTAGAAGGAAGCAATGACATCCAGCAGCTTGCCGGTCCCCGGCGAGGCAAAAACCTGCCGTCGGTTATGGGTAAACCGTATGGCCACCTCCGGCCGGGACAGGGCCAGGCGGAAAACATAGTCTCCCACCACACCCCCCTCGGTGCCGGGGGACTTCATATATTTTTTCCTGGCCGGAGTGTTATAGAAAAGGTTTTCCACGGTGACAATAGTCCCCGGAGCCAGGGCGGCGGGGCCGCTATTGATCACCTTGCCCCCTACCACCTCCAGAAAAGTTCCCCGGTCGGCAGTGGCGGTGCGGGTCTTCAGGGTCAATTTGCTTACCGCGGCTATACTGGGCAGCGCCTCTCCCCTGAAGCCCAGGGTGGTGATCCGGGAAAGATCCGCCGGCCCGCGGATTTTACTGGTAGCATGGCGTAAAAGGGCAAGCTGCGCGTCCTCCTCGTCCATGCCGCAGCCGTTGTCCCGGACCACAATGCGGGTCAGGCCCCCCTGTTCAATTTCCACCGAGATGGTCGAAGCCCCGGCATCCAGGGAGTTCTCCACCAGTTCTTTGACCACCGAGGCCGGTCTTTCCACCACCTCACCGGCGGCAATCTGGTTGGCCGTAGTTTCATCCAGAATAACAATCTTCGGCAATTATTCCCCCACCCTTGGACCCTCGGAAACCCATTCCTGGGCCTTATCCTGGTCAAAGGCCAGGAAGGTGTCGGTAGATTTATCCTGCAGGTAGACAAACTGGTACTGAACAAGCCCCCTGGCCTGTTCATAGGCATCGTAAGCCTCGGTTTGACAGGTCCCACAGGCCGTAAAGGGTATGGACACGCAGAACACCCGGCTGGGGTGACCGTAACCATGATCGGCCCGGGAATCGATGGTAATATAGCCGGGGCAGTTGGGACAGCGGCGTACCCTTTCAAGCTGTTCCTCTTCAATGTAGTCGGTGTCGTAATAGATGTGCTTACGGCGCTGAAAAAAAGTTCCGGTGCCAAAAATTTTATCCAGATCAACCCGGTCCCTGTTTTCCCATACGTTCCGGAGCTGTTCTACCACCCGTTGTACCCTGGCTACCCGTTCCGGGTTTTCCGGCATCGTTCCGGGCCATTCGGGCTCCCGCACGTAAGAATAGTCATGGCCGGCCAGGGCCAGCAGGATGGCCAGGTTGACATAAGGCAGAGCCGTTTCAATGGCATACCCCCCCTCCAGCACCGCCAGGTGGGGGTTAAGCTTGCGGGTGAACTCGGCGTAGCCCCTGGCCGTAAAACGCATGCTGCCCAGGGGATCGGTAAAATGATTGTCCTGCCCCGCGGAGTTGATAATAAATTCCGGTTTAAAGTCTTCTAAGATCGGTAAAATCAAATTATCCACCACATAATGAAAGGTCTCATCGCCCAATCCCGGGGGCAGGGGAATATTAATGGTACGGGCATAGGCCCCGGGGCCGCCCAGTTCATTGGGAAATCCCGTTCCGGGGTAAATGGTGCGCCCGTCCTGGTGAAAGGAAATAAATAAAACATCGGGATCGTGATAGAAGATGTCCTGGGTGCCATCCCCATGATGTACGTCCGAGTCGACAATGGCAATGCGCTTAATACCATGGTGGCGGCGCAGGTATTCCACTAGAATGGCCTCATTATTGATATTACAAAAACCCCGGTTGCCGTGGACCACCCGCATGGCATGGTGCCCCGGGGGACGCACCAGGGCAAAACCGTTTTTTAATTCTCCATGCACAATGGCATCGGCCAGCAGGGTGGCCGAACCGGCGGCAATAAGATGGGCCTCGGTAACCTGGCTTTGCACCCGGGGAACACAGAAGTGTACCCGGGCAATGTCGTGGATGGTGGCCAGGCGGGGGGCGTACTCCTCTATTTCGGGCAGATCCAGAACCCCTTCTTCAAAGATCTGATCCCGGGTGTATAAAAGACGTTCTTCCCGTTCCGGGTGGGTGGGCGAAATGGCCCAGTCAAAGGCCGGGAAAAATACCAGGCCGGTTTTCTTATTTTTCATTCACTGGTCCCCCCCGCTCCCACGTGGTACAAAATCCCCCGCCGGGTCTGTACGGTGACATCAATTAAGCGACCGACCGTCACCCAGTCCCGCACCATGTTGAAGACTTCCCGCCTGGTAACCTCCAACCCTTCCACGCAGTCTTCCAGCCCGTGACGGGCGGCCCGCTTGCACAGCCATTCTTTGGCCAGTTCTAAAGCATTTTCCTCATTGAAGGAACGCTCGGTGATCTTTCCCTGATAGCCCTCCTCCAGGATGATGTAAAAACCCTGCTCCGTGTCGGCCCTTAAGGTTACCTGCAGGGTAGGCCGGGCCACTGCCGCTCCGATGGCGTTGGCCACCGGGGCGTAGGGCGGGATCACCGGGTAACACCCCAAACGGGCAGCAATCTGGGAAACAAAACCGGCCGCCCCACCGCCCACACCCACCACGGTACTGGGGCGTACTTTCTTCTTCTGCAGCACTTCCCAAACCCGGTAAGCCGGTTCCTGCTCCCAGCGGCTAAACATGGCTTCAATTTCCCGGGTAATGGTTTCAATTACCCGGGTGGTCACCCGGCTGGCCACTTCGGCAACGGAAAGCCCTAAAGGTGCACCCAGCATCTGCATGGCTTCCCGGGCCCGGTCGGCATCTCCAAGCCTGGTTAACCCCAGCACCCTCAAGGCATCGGTGGGTGTGGGTAAAGGACCACCCAGGCAGTAGGGGGCTCCCAGGCGTTCGGAATAAATGATAATGTCCTTCCCTACCCGTTCGACAACGCTGTCGCCTCCCACGGGCACCGATTTCACCGCCAGCGCCCGTACGTGAGTGAGCATGTCATCCACCCGGGCTCCCCGGGAGGCTAAAAGGGGTTGGCCGCTCAAGATCAGGGCCAGGTCGGTGGTGGTACCACCGATATCCACCACCGCCGTTTCCCCCGGCGGCGTCAACGCCTGCACCCCCAACGTACTGGCCGCCGGCCCGCTAAAAATGGTTTCCACGGGCACCTCCAGGGAACTTTCCAGGGGCAGGGTACCGCCGTCGGCCTTGAGAATAAAAATGGCACCCTTTATTCCCCGCTGCGAGATGGCCTCCTGGACGGAACGAACAAAAAACTGGTACTTTTCCCGGGTGGCACAGGTGAGATAAGTGGAAACCACCCGGCGGGGAAAGTTCAATTGTCCGGCCACCTGATGACCCAGCTCCACATGCCAGTCGGGGTAGTTCCATAGTACGCGGGCGGCCACTTCCTTTTCATGACGATGGTTGCGGCACGAAAATTTACCCACTACAGCCACCTTACGATAACCCCTGGCTGCCAGTTCTGCGGCAGCCTGGTCCACCTCGGTCAAGCGCAGCGGAATAATCTCCCGCCCCCGGTAGTCAATGGCTCCCTGGATGATATGTGTGTCGGTAGGGAAACGGTACAGGCTGGGGCTTAAGCCGGGCCCGGGCATGAGGATCAAGCCCACGGGATCGTATTTCTTTTCCGCAATCAAATTTGTGATCACGGTGGTGCTGAAGACCACCCGCTCCACCAGTTCCCCCTCTACTCCTTTCATAATCTCGTCCAGGGCTTCCAGAAGGGAGGATAACAGGTCCTCCCGGGTAGGTACCTTGGCCATGGCCCGGACCAGCCCCCGATCCAGGAGAACCGCATCAGTACAGGTGCCTCCGACATCTATGCCTATATACACGGGAAGGTTTCACCCCCTACCGAAATCTCTTTTCCAAGGAATGACCACTCTAACTACCGTGGCCGGCTACCCGCCTTACACCCTGTTTTAAACTCCGCTGCCAGGCGGCAAGGGTATTCAGGGCCTCCAGGGGGGTCATTTGCCACAGATCCAGTTTCACCAGTTCATCCAGGATAGGATGTTTGGGAACCGCAGTTTTCTCTTCCCTGTGAGCCGGCAGGTCCCTTGGCGCCGGGCTTACAGCTCCCCCGTCCTGGCGGCACTCCAGTTCGTGGAGTATTTCTTCGGCTCTTTGCAGGATTTCCCCGGGCAAGCCCGCCAGGCGGGCCACCTGGATGCCGTAGCTACGGTCTGCCCGCCCGGGACGCACCCGGCGCAGGAAAACCACGTCTTCTCCCCTTTCCTCCACGGCAACGGTAAAGTTTTTGACCCCGGGCAAGACATCCAGTTCAGTCAATTCGTGATAATGGGTGGAAAAGAGGGTTCGGGCACCGATGCGGCGCACAATGTATTCCACCAGTGCCCGGGCAATGCTGATGCCGTCGTAGGTGCTGGTACCCCGCCCCACCTCATCCATGATGATCAAGCTCCGGGGCGTGGCCGCACTGACAATTACCTGGCATTCGCTCATCTCCACCATGAAAGTGCTTTGCCCCGCGGCCAGGTCGTCGCTGGCCCCCACCCGGGTAAAAATGCGGTCCACAATGCCTATTTCCCCGGAGGCAGCGGGAATAAAGCTACCCACCTGGGCCATTAATACCAGCAGGGCCACCTGGCGCATATAGGTGCTTTTCCCCGCCATATTGGGTCCGGTGAGCAGGATCAGGCGGGTATCGCCCCCCAGATCCACGTCGTTGGGCACAAATTCTCCCGGCTCAAGCACCTGCTCCACCACCGGGTGACGACCTTCCCGGATGGTTATGCGGGAACCGTCGTTTACCTTGGGACGGACATAATTTCCCTTCACCGCTGCCTCGGCCAGGGAAAGAAGGACATCGGTACGGGCTACCGCCCCCGCTGCCTGTTGAATGCGCCTCACCTGGGCAGCCACTTTTTCCCTTATTTCGGTAAATAAACGGTATTCCAGCTGAACAAGCCTTTCTTCTGCTCCCAGGATTTGTTCTTCCAGTTCCTTTAACTCCGGGGTAATAAAACGCTCCGCCCCGGCCAGGGTCTGCTTGCGTATGTAGTCAGCGGGCACAAGATCAAGGTTGGGGCGGGTTACTTCCAGGTAATAACCAAACACCTTATTAAAGCCTACCTTCAAGGAGCGGATACCGGTACGCTCCTTTTCCCGGGCTTCCAGCTGGGCCAGCCAGTTTTTACCCTCCCGGCTGGCCTGGCGCAGGCGGTCCACCTCGGGATGATATCCCTCCCGGATGATACCACCTTCCCTGGAACCGGCAGGGGGATCGGCGTCAATAGCTTCATCTAAGAGCTGGACAACATCTTCCAGGCAGTCCAGATCTCCGGCAATCTCCTGCCAGAGGGGAGCTTTTTTATTGCATAGCACTTTTTTTACCTTTGGCAAAACGGCCAGGGAGTTTTTCAAGGCAAGCAAATCCCGGGGACCGGCGGTGCCGTAGACTACCCGGGAGGATAACCTTTCCAAATCGTAGATGGTCTTTAAAAGGTGCTGCAGTTCCTGGCGGGCAAGACTATCATTGACCAGTTCCTCCACCGCATCCTGACGGGCACGAATGGCCTGCACATCCAGCAGGGGGCGCTCCAGCCAGGACTTCAACAAACGCCCGCCCATGGCCGTGACCGTGTGGTCCAGCACCCAGAGAAGGGTACCCCAACGGGAGCCATCCCTTAAGGAACTGGTTAACTCCAGATTGCGCCGGGTGACCCCGTCCAGGTGCATGTACTGGCCCCCACAGTATATTTCTACCCGGTTGATCTGGCCCAGCTCCCGCTTCTGGGTGGCCTTAAGGTAATTCAACATTCCCCCGGCACAAAGGATGGCCAGGGGCAGGCCGCTTAAACCGGAGCGGGTCCAACCCGTTCCCAACTGTTCCTGTAAGCTCCGGACCGCCTCCCCCCGCTCGAAGGCGGCGGGACTCCAGAAGGAAGTAACCGCTTTGGGCAGCCGGGACTTGACGGCCCCGGCCAGCTCCCGGTAAAGGGGTATATCGGGCAGGAGAACCTCGGCCGGTTCCAGGCGGATTAGTTCATCCAGCAGGGCATCCCGGCCGTCTATCTGGGTAACCATGAACAGGCCCGTGGTTACGTCAACCACGGCCAGACCGTAAGCATTGCCTTTTTCAACTACGGCGGCCAGGAAATTATGTTTTCTTTCCTCCAGGCATTCCATGATCGTGCCGGGGGTAACCACCCGGGTCACTTCCCGCCGCACGATCCCCCTGGCATCGGCCGGGTCCTCGACCTGGTCGCAAATGGCCACCTTGTACCCCCGTTCAATTAAACGGGCAATATAGGTGTCTGCCGCATGATAGGGCACCCCGCACATGGGCACCCGGCCGGCTGCCCCGGCGTCCCTCCCGGTAAGGGTAATCTCCAGTTCCCGCGAGGCTATCAGGGCATCATCAAAAAACATTTCGTAAAAATCCCCGAGACGAAAAAAGAGTATGGCGTCTTGATAATTCTGTTTAATCTGCAAATACTGTTTCAGCATGGGGGTGTAGGACACCAATAATCCCCTCCTGGGCACCATTATAACACAAAGAACTGCCAGGCAAAAGGAAAACCCGGTTCCGATGTCCAGGCTCCGAAGCCATGATGAAAATAAGTTTGCGCCCGGTCCCCAAATAAGATATAATACGAGGAGTAACGGGAAGGGATCAGGTATGAAGGAAAGAATACCCACCTACGAAGTAATAACCTTTGGGTGCCAGATGAATGACCACGACTCTGAGGTAATGGCCGGCATGCTGGAATCCCTGGGTTACGAACCAGCCGCCAGCACCGGTGAGGCCGATGTAATACTGGTGAACACCTGCTGCGTACGGGAAACGGCCGAAAACAAGATCTACGGCCTTTTGGGGCGTCTGGCTCACTTAAAGGATAAAAAGGGCGACCTGATCATTGGCATAGCTGGATGCATGACCCAGCAGCCGGAAGTAACCCGCAAAATCAAAAACCGTTTTCCCCAGGTGGATCTCATCCTGGGTACCCACAACTTACACCGCCTGCCCGAACTCCTTTTACAGGCCCGGGAATGCCGGGAAAGGGTGGTGGAGATATGGGATCAGGCCGGCGAGATCGTGGAAAACCTGCCTATCCGCCGGGCCTCCAGGGTGAAGGCCTGGGTAAACATCACCTACGGCTGCAATAACTTTTGCACCTACTGTATTGTACCCTACGTGCGCGGGCGGGAGCGCAGCCGCCGGCCGGAAGACATTCTTAACGAGATTCGCCAACTGGTACAGGAAGGCTACCGGGAAGTCACCCTTTTAGGGCAGAATGTGAACTCTTACGGCAAGGATTTGCCCGGGCCGGCCAGTTTTGCCCGCCTGCTAACAGAAGTGGATCAAATTCCGGGTCTTTGGCGTATCCGTTTTACCACCTCCCATCCCCGGGATTTTACCCGGGAACTGATTGATACCATTGCCCGCTGCCCCCACGTATGCGAACATATCCATCTGCCCGTGCAGGCAGGCAGCAACCGTATCCTGAAGCTGATGAACCGGGGTTATGACCGGGACTATTACCTGGACCTGGTGGAGCGCATTCGCCGGGCTATACCCGGCGTGGCCATAACCACTGATATCATGGTAGGGTTCCCCGGGGAAACGGAAGAGGATTTTGCCCAGACCATGGATCTGGTGGAAAGGGTGCGCTTTGACGGCGCCTTTACCTTTGTATATAACCCCCGGCCGGGCACCCCGGCGGCACGCTTTCCTGAGCAGGTACCCGACGGAGTAAAAAGCGAAAGGATTCAGAAGCTCATTGAAAGACAGAACGAAATCACCCTGGCCCATAACAAGGCCCTCGTTGGCCGGGTGGAGCAGATTCTGGTGGAAGGCGAAAGCAAAACCAACCCCGAAATGATGAGCGGCCGCACCAGGACAAACCGGCTGGTGATTTTCCCCGGTTCCAGGGATCTCGCCGGGCAACTGGTGAATGTGACTGTTACCGGAGCCCGCCTCACCCACCTGGAAGGCAAATTGGCGGCGACGGTATGATCAATATTTTCCCGGATGGGAGGTGATTGATGTGTCTGTAATCGCAAAGGCCCGGGAACTGGGAGAAGAAATTGCCCGCTCCCAGGAGTTGACGGCCATGATCCAGGCCCAGCAGGCTATGCTGCAGGATCCTGCCGCCAAGCAAATCATCGATGAATTTCATCAAAAGCAGCGGTTCCTGCAAATGATCCAGACCCAGGGCCTGGAACTTACGGAAAGCCAGAAGGCCGATGTGGAAGATCTGGAAAAGCGCATGATGGATAACCCGTTGATTACGGAATTTTTCCGTGCTCAACACAACTTCGAACAGTTACTGGAAGAAATCAACCAGATCATTAGCGATGCCATTTCCGGCGGCCAGCATTCCTGTTCCGATGAAAGCTGCAGTTGCTGCTGCGGCTGTGAGGTCTAGTTATAACTGCTGGCGCACCTGCAAGCGACGGTAGCGGTTAATAGCGGCGGCAATTTCCTGCACCCGGGGGCGAGCATAATCCCCCGGGTGCTGTCCTTTAAAGGGAGATACAACATCAAGGCCCTCTCTATCTATATCCGCCAGAACCGCCAGGACTACTTCCCTCAAGGTTCGTTCCCCGTTAATGTAGTGTTTAGCCGCATACTTGATGATCTCAGCTATGGCCCGCAATTGAGCGGGGTCCACCAGTTGCTCCACATCCTGCAGGTCAATATCCATGTGGCCATAGACAATTTCATCGATCCCCCGCGCTTTTACCCTGGCCCGTCCCTCAAGGATAAAGGAGGCAGGCAAAGGGATACGGGAGGTAATCCGGTTAAAAGTACCAACAGCCTCTACCCGGCGCTCATCACGGTGGCGCAAAGCTATCTCCCTGGCCCGCCGGGTTACATCCAAGGGGATGTAGTTTTGCATCATAATGACCCGGTCGGCCACCGCAAAGTAATCCCCCGATCCGCCCACCACCAGGACGGTGGAAACACCCAGGTGCTCGTAAAGCTGGCGCACCCTATCGATAAAGGGGGTGATGGGTTCGAATTCCTTGGCCACCAGTTCCTGCATGCGGCCATCCCGGATCATAAAGTTGGTGGCACTGGTATCCTCGTCAAGAAGCAACAAACGGGTCCCCACTTCCAGGGCCTCCACGATGTTAGCCGCCTGCGAAGTGCTGCCACTGGCGTTTTCCGTGGAAAAAGCCCGGGTATCCTGGCCATGGGGTAAATTGTTTATAAAAGCGCTGATATCCACCTTTTCCACGCTGCGGCCGTCCTCGGCCCGGATTTTCACCGCGTCATCCACGGTAATTACCAGTTCCCGCCCGTCTCCGGGGATATGGTTGTAGACTCCCCTTTCCAGGGCACGCAAAAGGGTAGACTTGCCGTGGTAGCCTCCTCCCACAATGAGGGTGACCCCCCGGGGAACGCCCATGCCAGTCACCGTGCCGCGATTGGGCAGCTCAAAGGAAACCTCCAGTTCCGGCGGAGATTGAAAGGGAATTACCCGGCCCCTGGTTAAAGGGCGGTCGCTTACGCCGCTTTCCCTGGGCAGGATGGCTCCGTTGGCCACAAAGGCCACCAGGCCCCGTTCATCCAGCCGGGCCCTTAAAAATTCCTGGTCTTCCACCAGTTCCACCTGTTGTTTTAAGGCCGCTGCGTCCAGACTTTTATAAAACAGGGATTCGTTGACGATGGCCGGAATCTCTTCAAAGAAGATGCGCACTGCTTCCCAGCCGGTAATGGTACGCCCCCGGGCAGGCAGACCAACGTTAAAACGGATCTCTACATACTTCTTATTAACAACTGCCCCGGTACGCTCGAGAATTTCCTGGCCGCAGTGGCCTATAGCGATCAGGCCGCTTTTACCGGTCCCCCGGTGCCCCCGGGCATGGCGGCTGATTGCCCGGCCAAACTGTCGCATCAGGTAGTCCTCCAGGGCAATTCTCCGGGGGGTGGTGGCATACAGTTCGGGAGGAAAACTGGCCAAACGCTGGTCCACCCGCACCCGCAGGCGGCTGGGGGGGGCAAAGGGATCGCTTTGTACGTGATCAATAAAGAGAGTGTAACGGTCAAAAGAATAGCTGCCGCCAATGGACTTATAGGCACCGTAACCACGGCCATCTATGTCCAGCAGGCGGGAACGCAGTGTTTCCTGGTTGGACAAGCAAAACACCTCTTTCTTTACTTAAGGGGAAACGCCCGAAAACCCCGTGAAAAATGCCATAAACCGAAACCCATAAAAAAGGCCACCCGGTAAAAGCTGCCCCCGGTGTGGCCCTGTAACAGGGCACAAAACCCGCGGCCTACAAAACCCGGCCCAGGTTGAGCAATAACCACAGGCGGTCGCCTTTTTTTATTACCCCCCGGAGGAACTCCATGTTGTCTCCAGCCACCGCCGGCGGTTCCATTTCATTGGGGTTGTAGCGACCCACCTCCAGAACGTTATCAACAATCATACCCACTTTTTGTCCTTCATACTCCACCACAATGATCCGGGTGGCATCGGTGTAATCCCGCACAGGCAGATCCAGGCGTCTGTTCAGGTTAATTACCGGCACGATACTACCCCTGAGATTGATGATACCTTCAATGTAACTTTTAGTGTTAGGCACCCGGGTAATATCGGTCATGCGAATGATCTCCTGGGTTTCCTGAATGGGCAGGGCATATTGTTGATCGTTTAACTGGAAGATTACCACTTGTTGCTCATCGCCCATAATTGACTCCCCTTCCTGGATTGCTATCAAACAAATTAGCCTTAGAACGCATGGCCCCACGCCACTTCCGTACTACAGGCTAAAGGAAGGTTTTGACGAAAGGGAAGAAATTCCTGCCTGTGCCCGCGACAATTTCTAAGTAAAAGTCGCTCCTTTCGGGTCTATCCCCCAGGTTATGTATGACATTGTAACTCCAGGAAACTACTTCTTGGGCTGGGATTCCTTGGCAAGCTTATCCTTGGGTGCACCGCAAGACTTGCACTTGCCGGGCTTGCAGCGGGCCTCCACTACATTCCCGCACTCCTGGCACTTCCAGACAGCCATCTACTCACCCCCTTTTGCCGCTTGCCGGATTTTCTGAATAGCCGCTACCGGATCCGGGGCACCAAAAACAGCCGAACCAGCCACCAGTACCGTAGCCCCGGCCTGTACCACCAGTGGGGCGGTGGAGGGATTGATACCACCGTCCACCTGGATTTCCGCCTCCAACCCGGCACCATTCAGCATCTCCCGGATCTTGCGGATTTTGAGGATGGTCTGGGGAATAAAGGCCTGCCCACCGAAGCCCGGGTTAACGGTCATCACCAGTACCAGATCAAAAAGTCCGGGCAGGTATTCCAGCACTTCAGGGGGAGTGGCCGGATTCAGGGCTACCCCGGCCCTGGCCCCCTTTTCCCGGATATGCGTGAGCGTGCGGTGCAGGTGCCGGCAGGCTTCCGCATGTACCGTGATCAGGTCTGCCCCCGCCTCAACAAAGGAATCTATATAACGGTCGGGCTCTTCGATCATTAAATGAACGTCAAAAAACAGCCGGCTGTGGGGCCGCAGAGCCGCCACCACCAGTGGCCCGATGGTAATGTTGGGCACGAAGTGGCCGTCCATGACGTCAAGGTGGAGGTAGTCTGCCCCGGCCCTCTCCACCCGTTGCACGTCTTCCATAAGGCGGGCAAAGTTAGCCGAGAGAATCGACGGTGCTATTTTGATCACTCAGTATCTCCTCTCCAGTTCCATTACTTCCTGCAGCAATTGTAAATAGTTTTCGTAGCGAAAGGCGGAAATTTCCCCTTTTTCAACGGCCCTTTTTACCGCACAATCGGGCTCCTGGAAATGCAGGCAGCCGGTGAAGCGGCAATCGTCGCGGCGGGCTACAAATTCCGGATAAAACTCCCCCAGTTCTTCCCGTTTCATTTCGGGCAAATAAAGGCTGGAAAACCCCGGGGTATCTGCTACCAGACCCCCCCCGGGCAAACACAGGAGCTCCACATGCCTGGTGGTATGCCGGCCCCGGCCTAATTTGCGGCTGATCTCCCCGGTTTTTAGATTTAAACCGGGAACCATGGCATTTAACAGGCTGGACTTACCCACCCCCGAAGGCCCGGCCAGTACGGTAATATGTCCCTGTAGCAGGGCACGCAATTCATCAAGGCCGCTGCCATCCAGAACACTGGTACAAACAACCGGATAACCTGCCCGGCGGTAGGCCCCGATCATATCCCGGCTTAGATCTTCTCCCAGGTCCACCTTGTTAAAACAAATGGCCGGCCCTACCCCGGCATGTTCGGCCTGGATGAGAAACCGATCCAGTAAAAAGGTATTGGGGTCGGGATCCTTCATCGCAAACACAATCAGTGCCCGGTCTACATTGGCTACCGGCGGACGCACAAGGGTGGTCCGGCGGGGGTGTACCTCTTCAATTACCCCCTGACCCTGGGGTAGGAGGCGAAAGGTAACCCGGTCCCCAACCAGCACCTGCTTCTTTTCCCGGCGAAAGCGTCCCCTCAAGACGCAGTCGTGAATTTCCTCGCCGCTCGCTACATAATAATGTCCGCCGTAAGCCTTGACCACCGTTCCTTCCCGCAGCATTTTTTAACCGGTTACGCTCCCCCCTTTTCAATCATCGTCATCGTTCTTTCCCTCTTGAAGAGCTTTCTGTCTCACCAGTTTATTATCAACGTATATTTGGATAGTGGCCCTGCCGTAATAGCGCACAGTCGTTTCCACTTTCTCCCCCGGTTGATGAGTATTTACATAGGCTAAAGTGGTTCCCCGGACATCGTTAATCACAATCTTGACCTGGTGAGCCTGCCCATCGTTGTCAAGGGGCACCCTCACCCGGGCCTCCCTGGGTACGGGTCCCGGCCCCTTGCTTAAGGTTACCTTTACGGACGTGCCCTGGTCAACCATGCTGTCGGGAGCAGGATCCTGACTGACCACCTGATTCTGGAAGTAATCGGTACTCTCAACCCACTCGACATTTTCATCCAGGCTCAGGTTGTTTTCGGCCAGCTTGGCTCGGGCTTGGTCCAGGGTCAGCCCGATGAGGTTGGGCACCTTGGACTGCCTGGGCTTTGGTCCCAGGGAAAGATAAACCGTCACCGGGGTGTTGGGAGCTACTCGTTCGCCGGCGGCAGGAGATTGTTGAAAGATCAGATCCGGGGGAACGTTATCGTCGTAACCTCTCTGCACCTGTTCGGCCAGGACCAGACCACTTTCAGCCAGGCGTATGCGCGCGTCTTCCAGACTCAGCCGGTACAGGTCGGGTACTTCCCGCAGGTCGGGGCCCAGGCTGACCGTGAGGGTGATGACCCGGGGAGGCTTTACCGGCGCATCTCCAGGGCCAATATCCTGGTCAATTACATATCCCTCGGGGATCCTGGGATGGTGCTCCTTGCGTACCGCCACCTGCAGTCCTAAATTGGTCAGTATCTTCTGGGCCTCGGATAACTCCTTGTTTATCACCGACGGCACTGTTACCGGGGTCGGTCCTTTAAGATAATTGTTCAGGGCAAATGCGCCCCCTGACAAAAGGGCCAGCAGGAGAAGGGCCAGGACCACCCATCCCACCGGACGCAACTTGCGACGGCGCACCCCTTCCTCCCTGGGCTTCTCTACCGGCTTGAGCACCCGGGTGGCCATCTCATCCAGGGGAATGAAACGGGTGGCCTCTTCACCGTCCCGGGCAAAAAGGTCTTCCAGGTGCCGGGCCATCTCCCGGGCAGAAGCAAAACGTGATTGGGGATTTTTCTGCATGGCTCGCAGGACCACCTGCTCCAGTCCCGGGGAAATACCGGGATTGCGCCGGGAGGGAGGCTCCGGTTCTTCCTGGATGTGTTTAATGGCTACGGCAATGGGACTGTCCCCGGCAAAGGGTACGCTGCCGGTAAGCATTTCATAAAGGACTACGCCCAGGGAATAAATATCCGACTGGGGGCCGGCCAGTTCCCCCCGGGCCTGCTCCGGCGAGAGGTAGTGCACCGACCCCACAATGGTGTCGGTCTGCGTGACGGTTGCCGCTGTGGCTTCCCGGGCAATGCCGAAATCAGTTAGTTTTGCCCGCCCGCTCTTCGTGATAAGGATATTATGGGGTTTAATATCCCGGTGCACGATGTTGTTCTCGTGGGCGTGTTCCAGGGCATCCAGGACCTGGAAAGCAATCTGCACCGCCTTTTCCGGAGACAGGGCCCCTTCCCGGCGAATGACGGTTTTTAAGTCCTCCCCGTCCACATACTCCATTACCAGGTACTGGATATCATCTTCCTGCCCCACATCGTAAATGGACACGATATTGGGGTGGGAAAGGCTGGCCACCGCCTGGGCTTCCCGGCGAAAACGACGGGTAAAGTCTTTATCCGAGGAGAATTCGGGGCGCAGGACCTTGATGGTCACCAGGCGGTTTAAAAAAGTATCCCGGCCTTTATAAACAATGGCCATTCCCCCGCCGCCCAGTTGTTCCAGGATTTCGTACCGGTTCCCCAACTGCCTCCCAATCATTACCTGTCACCTCAAGTCTTGGTTGGGTAGTTTAGCTTTTCCAATTCCATTCTATTCTAAACTACGGGCCGGCAGTCAGTACCGCCCGGATTATCTCCCGGGCAATGGGGGCAGCCACCACCCCGCCGGCACCACCGTTTTCCACAATCACCGCCACCACCACCCGGGGCCTCTCGGCCGGGGCAAAGCCGACAAACCAGGCATGGGTGTCCCCCCTGGGATTCTGTGCCGAGCCTGTTTTACCAGCCACGGTTATGCCGGGAAGAGCCGCCCCCCTGCCGGTTCCCTCCCTTACCACATCCACCATAGCCTCCTTGATGACACCGGCAACCTCCGGACTGATCGCGGTAAGCCATGGCCGTGGGACAGACTGTAAAAGCACCCCTCCGTACGGGTCCTGCACCCGGGCTAAAAGATGGGGGTGCATAATCACCCCATCGTTGGCAATGGCCGCCGCCACCAGGGCCATTTGCAACGGGTTGACCAGCACCTCCCCCTGGCCGATGGCGCTGGAGGCCAACTGTGGTTTATTCATCTTCTCCGGGGGGGTGAGGGTCCCGGGCCGGTAAGCAACTTCCGGAAGGCCACCCGCCCAGGGGTTTAAAGTCAAGCCAAAAGCGCGGGCAGTCTGGTAAAACCTTTCTGCTCCCATTTCCAGGCCCAAGCGGGCAAAAGTGGTATTGCAGGACACCGCCAGGGCACGGCGAAAATCCACCTCCCCATGGGCTGCAGTATCGGTAAGTCGAAAGCCGTCAATTATTAGACTGCCCTGACAATTAAAAATACGTTCGTTCACCTTGGGATTTGTAGTCAGGGCACCGGCTGCGGTGATTAATTTAAAGGTTGAACCGGGTGGATAGGCTCCCTGGGTAGCCCGGTTTAAAAGCGGTGCCCTTTTATCCTTCTGCAACAAATCGTATACGGCGAGAACCTTACCGTCACGGGAACGCCCGGCCGGTTGCCCGATGGCATTGGGATCGTAACTGGGACTGCTGGCGAGGGCTAAAATCTCCCCGTTTCTTGGATCCAGCGCCACAACTGCACCCCGACGGTTGCCGAGAAGCCGCATGGCCAGTAGCTGTAGGCGGGCATCTAGGGTAACTACCACATCGTTGCCCACCCGGGGACGCCCCAGCAGTCGGTCAATAATCACCTCAATTTTATCTTCGTCGGTCATGGCTAAAAGGTAACGGTCATACGCCGATTCCAGGCCGGTGCGCCCGTAACGCTGGGAGATAAAACCAACTACCTGAGCTGCATTTTTCCCCAGGGGGTAACTGCGCCTGCCCTCCTGGCTTTTTGCCAGTACCGTTCCCCGGCGGTCGTAGATGGTTCCCCGATGCACTTTGGCCTCGTAAACCGCCAGGCGCCGGTTATGGGGATCTGTGGCCAGCGCCGGACCAAGGAATACATTGATATAACCAATATAAAGGCTTAACAGGACAAAGGAACCCAGGATCACATAGCTTAGTCGACGGATGTTTGTTTTCATTTTCTCCCTCGCCAATGTTGCTCAAAAGCGCTAATCGTTTTCCAACGGCTTTAAAAGCTGTGTCTCGTGGGATATATTCAATAAAAGGCCCAAAATGATGAAATTGGCCACTAGGGAACTACCGCCGTAACTGACAAAGGGCAAGGTAACGCCGGTTAAAGGCAACAGCTTGGTCACCCCGGCAATAATGATAAAGGCCTGCAGTCCCATTAAGGCGGTAAACCCTGTTGCCAGAAGACAGGCAAAATCATCCCGGGCCGCCAGGGCAATAACGAACCCCCGGTAGACAAAGAGCATGTAAATGATTAACAGGCCAAGGCCGCCGGCCAGACCCAATTCCTCAGTTATAGCCGCAAAAATAAAATCAGTATGCACCGCCGGAACGAACTGGGGCAGGCCGGCACCTAGTCCGGATCCGGTGAGTCCACCCGCTGCCAGGGCGAAAAGGGATTGAACCACCTGGTAACCGGCGGTTTCCACGTACTGCCAGGGATTGAGCCAGACTTCCACCCGCAGCCGCACGTGTTCGAAAAGGACGTAGCTGCCTGCCGCCCCGGCTAAAAAGAGCGCCCCTCCCAGGCAAACATAGGCCATCCGGGCAGTGCTGGTGTAAACCATGGCTAAAAAGGTGGTAAAATAAATGAGCGCAGCACCCAGGTCCTTTTGAAAGACTAAGAGCAAAAGGGAAATACCCCACATGGCCAGCAACGGCCCCCATTCCTGCGGTGCCGGCAGGGCTACGCCCATTACCGTCCGGGTGCCTTCAGCCAGGGCCAGGCGGTTTTCCGCCAGAAAGGCGGCCAGGAAGAGCACCAGCAGGATCTTCACAAACTCCGAAGGCTGCACCTGAAACAATCCTAAATCAAGCCAGCTTTTTGCCCCTCCCTGCTCCACCCCAAAAAAGATGGGCAGCAAAAGACCAATTACCCCCGTCAGGGCATAAACATACTTATAATCGGCCAGCACCCGGTAACGGATCAAAAAGCGGGTAATCATCCAAAGGGTGAACAGGCCGATCATCAACCACACAAACTGGCGGAACGCGTAAGCCGGATTTAAACGATAAAGAAAAACCAGGCTGGTAGAGGAAAAAAGGGCCACCAGGGGCAGCAAAAAGGGATCCCCGCCAAAACTGGTCCATGACCAGAAGTAGTGCAGACCCCAGAAGGCCGCCATGGTGGTCAGCGCCCCCACCAGTACCACCGCTGTGGACGGTGCCGGTTTAAGGAAATAAAGTGCTCCCGCCCCCACCAGCAGGTAAGCGAAGGCCCAAAAAAGCAACTTTCCTTCGACGGCCCGCAAATGGTATGTCCTCGGAAAAAACACCTTTATTCCACCGCCATCAGGATCACGGTAATGTTATCACTGCCACCCCGCTTCAGGGCGGCCTGCAACAGCTTGTTCACGGCCCGGTTCAAATCCGGGTTTTTTTCCACCAGCGTGCCTATCTCCTGGGGCGATAAATGCACCGTTAAACCATCGGTGCACAAGAGTACTTTGTCACCCGGCTGGAGTTTCACCCGCCCTCCATCCACTTCTACCCTGGGTTCAATACCCAGGGCCCGGGTGAGCACATTGCGCTGGGGGTGACAACGGGCCTGCTCTTCACTGAGGCCCCCCAGCCGGACCAGTTCCTGCACCAGGGAATGATCTTCCGTAAGCTGGTGCATTTTTCCCTCGCGCAACAGGTATATGCGGCTATCTCCTACATGGGCCAGGTAAAGATAATCTTTTATAACCAGTGCCGCGGTCAAGGTGGTACCCATACCCCTGTAGCCCGCGCTACTGGAAGATAACTGATAAACCAGACGGTTGGCTTCCTGCACACCCTGTACCAGTATTGTTCCCGGATCGTCCGGGAGGGGATGGTGTGCCTTAAGGAAGCGCACCAGTTCGGCGATGGCCATCCGGCTGGCAATTTCGCCGGCCTGATGGCCGCCCATACCATCGGCCACGGCAAATAAACCCAAACCGGGTTCTACGCACAGGCTGTCTTCATTTACCCGCCGTACCAGCCCCGCGTCACTGGCTTGACTCCACTTCATAAGCCCACCTCACAAATTGAAAGGTAACACCGCCGATACGTAAACGGTCGCCATCGGCCAGAACGGTGGGCCGGTCCAGGCGCACCTCATTAAGATAGGTACCGTTTAGACTACCCAGATCCTGCACCCAGTACTGGTCACCCCGGGAAAAAATAACCGCATGCTCCTGGGAGGAAAAAGGATCGGGAATAACCAGGTCGTTATGTTCTCCCCGGCCCAGGGTAGTCCTTTCCCCCAGGTAAAAGGTCATCCCCTTTTCCAGCCGGGGATCGGGACTGGCCAGAACCACCAGCCGCCCACCCGGTTTCGGGACGGTAGCCTCCCGGTAACCAGGGAAAGGCTTAGTGTCACTGCCGGGGCCTCCCCCAGCCGCAGCCGTGGTCGGGTTTTCCCGTAGGCCCAAAAACATCTGGCGGACTACTACAAATAAGAAAGCGTAGAGGAGAAAGAGGAAAAGATACCGCAATACCGTCAGCAAAAGACCCAGCACATCATTCCACCTCGAAAACACAAAGGGTGGCGCCCATTTTAATGGTATCCCCCGGAGCTAATACCCTGGTATTCACCCGTACTCCATTAACATAAACACCGTTAGTGCTGCCCAAATCTGTAATCACATACTCGCCGCCCCGGTATTCTAGCTGGGCGTGACGGCGGGAGACACTGCCATCGCTTAAAACTACATCACAGGTATCCCGCCGGCCAATGACCATGGTGGAGGGTCGCAGGGTGAAAACCCTTCCTTCCTGGGGGCCGGCCTTGACCACCAGGCGCGCCCTGGGCCCCGCGGGAACCACCGGTACCGGGGCAGTGTGCCGGGCCGGTTGATATTGCAGGGTATCCTCGAACTCCCCTTCCCTGTTTCCAGCCGGGCGTGCTTCCTCCTCGCCAGGTATGTAAACCGCTTCCCCAAAGCGTCCCTCAATACGCATCTGCCCTTCCGGTACTGCCGCGTCCTCCTGGATTTCCACCCGGGGAGGGGCAACCAGGGTAAAGTTTTTTTCTTGCGCTTTTTGGGACAGGTAATCCTGTAACTCCCTGGCCAAAAGTGGAGCAATCGAAGAGACCGCACGGTAATCCTCCGGGTGTAAATAAACTGTGAACTCATTGGGTACATAAACCCGGCTGATACTTACCCGTTTCCGGTCCCGCATTTCCCGGGCCAACCTCTTGGCCATTTCCAAAGGTTGTACCCGGCCTTTAAATTTATCCCGGAAGAAGCCCTCAATGTATTTTTCCAAACTGCCTTCCAAACCGGAAAAGAGTCCCATGGGGGTCCCCCTCCCTACCCATTCAATCCCAGGACCCGGCGTCGCAGTTGCCCGCAAGCGGCATCAATATCGCTGCCCAGTTCCCGCCGCACCGTTACTGAAAGCCCGGCCTTTTCCAGCAAATTTTTGAAGTGCTGTACCCGCGTCGCGGGAGTGCGGGAAAAATCCCTTCTGCCCACGGGGTTCGCCGGGATGAGGTTGATATGGCAAAGCAATCCTTTTACCAACCGGGCCAGCTCAAGGGCACAGCGGGGGCTATCGTTCACCCCAGCCAAAAGGGCATATTCAAAGGTGATGCGCCGGCCGGTAAGTTTTATGTATTCCCGGCAGGCGGGTATCAACTCCCCCAGGGGATGGCGCCGGTTGATGGGCACGAGCCGGTTACGCAGCTCATCGTTGGGAGCGTGCAGGGATACGGCCAGGGTTAGGGGCAGGCGCCGCCGGGCCAGCTTTAAAATCCCCGGTACTACCCCACAGGTAGAGAGGGTAATATGCCGGTACCCAATATGCAAACCGTAGGGTGCGGTAAGATGTTCCAGGAAAATCATAACGTGATCGAAGTTATCCATGGGTTCCCCGGAACCCATGAGTACCACGTGGCTGATCCTCTCACCAACATCGGATTGCATGGCCAAAACCTGATCGTACATTTCCCCCGGTGAAAGGTTGCGAATAAGGCCGCCAATGGTGGAAGCACAAAAACAACAGCCCATACGGCAACCAACCTGAGTGGAGATGCAGGCGGAACGGCCGTATGCGTGGCGCATGAACACGCTTTCTACGGCCTGGGCGTCGGCCAGGCCAAAGAGGTATTTGATGGTATCCCCCCGGCGGGAAACCTGCTTTTGAACCAGGGTCAAGCCCCGCAAAAGGGCCATTTCTTTTAGCCTGGCCCGCAAGTCCTTGGGTAAATCGGTCATCTCATCCCAGGACGGGCAACCCCGCTGAAAAAGCCAGCGGGCCAGTTGCAGGGCCCTGTAAGGCGGTTCCCCCAACCGGCCTAAAAGGTCCTTTATCTGGTCAAGGGTGAGGTCCTTTAAATTAACCATGGCCGTGTTCCCCGTTTCGTCGACATCACCTATCATTTCATTATATTATACCATACCCGCAACTAAAAATTTTCAGATCCTGGAGCCTTTACTATGAGACGGCAATGTCCCTGGTTGGGAAAGCCGTTTCTTCGGGGCGGACTGCCATTCACGCGGGGAACCTCTTGCGCAGGCGGGTCATGAAAAATCCGTCCATCCCGTGCCGGTGAGGTAAAAGCTGGATGTAACCGCGGGACAGGGTTCCCTGTTCATCCAGACCGGCAGGCAAAAGTGTAGAAAGATCTTCCAGTTGAAACTCTGGATGGCGGGTTAGAAAGTCTTCCACCTGGCCGAGGTTTTCTTCCCTGGTTACGGTACAGGTACTGTACACCAGCACCCCGCCCGGTTTCAAGCAGCGGGCCGCCCCCTCCAGCATCTCTTTTTGCAGGCCTGCCATTTCCGCAATGGAACCCTCGGTCTTGCGCCAGCGGGCATCGGGCCGCCGCCGGAGCACCCCCAACCCGGAACAGGGGGCATCCAGAAGGACAAAATCGGCCCATTGATGCATACTCTGGTCAGGGTAACGGGCATCCGCCTCCACGGGCCGGACACAGGTGATGCCCAGCCGGCGGCAGTTGGCAGCAATCAATTTTATTTTGTGGGGATGGATGTCCAGGGCAGTTATTTCCCCCCGATCCCCCATCAACTGGGCCAGGTGTGTGGTCTTGGTACCTGGAGCAGCTGCCGCATCCAGTACCCGCGCCCCCGGAAAAGGCGACAGGGCATGTCCCACCAGGATGGAGCTTTCATCCTGGACCAGGAACAGGCCTTCTTCAAAGGGAACAAAGCCATGCAGGGAAGGAAAACCGGCTATCTTCAACCCTTCCGGAGCAAAGGAGGCTGGTTCCGCCGTCACACCCTCTTCCCTTAAGCGTTCCATTAATTCCTGACGGCTGACCTTCAGGGTGTTGGTACGTACCGTGTTGGGAGCCGGGCTGTTGTCGGCCTGACAGAGGGCTATCGTTTCCTCCAGGCCATATTCCTTAAGCCAGCGCCGGACCAGCCAGGCCGGATGGGAGTAACGAAGGGAAATGTGGGCAACCGGGTCGTCATTTAGATCGGGAAAAGGTATCTGCCTGCCCCGCCGGGCCAGGTTACGCAGCACCCCGTTTACAAAACCCACCACCCCGGGGTGACCGTAACGGCGAGCCAGTTCGCTGGACTCATTGCATGCCGCTGCATCGGGCACCCGCTCCATGTACATGATTTGATAGGCCCCGAGACGCAGGATATTACGGATCCACGGGTTCTGGGAGGCCAGGGGTTGGCGTAAGAAGTGGCCCAGGAGCCAGTCTAGAGTATTTAAACGGCGCAGGACGCCGTAGGCCAGCTCGGTGGCAAAGGCCCGGTCCAGCTTTCCCGGGCGGTAATGTTCCAGAATGCGGTCCAGGGCCAGGTTGGCATATGCCTCCTCCTGATCCACGGCATATAAAACCTTTAAGGCCACTTCCCTGGCATTGATCCGGGCCAAAACAAATCACTCCTTATCCAACCCGCAAAAGCAGCGAATGGCTCCCTCCACCATGGGTATGGACACGCAGGTATTGAAACAGGGTCCGTAGGGTCGCTCATTGGTCACCCCCAGAACGGGAATGGGATTGCTGTCCAGAATACCGCTGGCCAAATCTCGTTCGCAGGCAACGGCTACAATCGCCCGGGGGTGGTATTCCCGCACGTATTTGCGGGCCAGGGTACCCCCCGTAGCCAGTCCCATATTAAAATCGTATTTATCCTTTAATTCCAGCAACTTGCTTATACAGCATTTCCCACAACGGCGGCAGTTGTCAACATGGACCGTGATTTTATGGGGACATTCGCTGTACTGCAGGCAGTGGGGTACAAGCAAAAGCAATTCTTTTGGTTGCACCTTCAGGTGCCTGGCCTGTACCAGCTGGTTGTTGACTTCAATAAAGGATCTTTTAATCCGGTTGGAGTCTATGCGCAGCAGGCGGCCAAGGGCAAGGGCCACCGGGAAAAACAAACTTACGGCCACCCGCATGGGTCCCTGCAGCGGCTCAAAGGTACGGGCTGCCAGAAGGGTAATTACTATTCCCGCCAGGCCGCCAAAAGCCCAGAAGACAACCCCTACCAGCAGGGAAACCATGGTAAAAAGAATCACCTGGTAGGCAATCGAACGGGCCGGGTTAAAAATCAAGTACCAGGTACCCGCCGCCAGTAAAGCTACCAATAACAGGCTGGCTCCTAAAAGCCCTAAGAATAGCCGCTTATGAGTGTTCATGAATAGCAACCGCCCTTTGACCGGCCCAGAACCGTCCCCGGAGCCAGGGGGTGGCCGCGCAAAAACTCCGCCACGGGCAAACGCCGCCCCCCCTGCAGTTGCACTTCCTGCAAAGATAGACACCCCCTGCCCGTGGCCACCACCAGTTCCTCACCGGCGGCTATCACCTGGCCGGGCAAGGCTCCTTTTGGAGCAGCTTCCTCCTTCACCCCCGCCCGCCAGACCTTGAGCACCTTTTCTCCCCACCAGGTCCGGGCACCTGGCCAGGGGTCCAGCCCCCGGATCTGGTTGTATAAATCCCGGGCGGGTCTCTCCCAGTCAATTATTTCATCCTCCCGGGTCAAGGGGGGTGCATAGGTGGCGAGACTGTCTTCCTGGGGACGGGGATGAAGGCGTCCCTGTTTTAAGAGGTTCAGGGTTTGCAGCAAAAGCTCCGCCCCCAGTTGGGCCAGCCGGTCGTGAATCGCCCCGGCATTATCCGCTTCATTAATAACTACGGCCTGCTGCAACAGGATGTCACCCGTATCCAGACCCTCGTCCATGAGCATGATGGTTACACCCGTTTCCCTCTCCCCATTCATGATCGCTCGGTGAATGGGAGCAGCTCCACGGTAACGGGGCAGTAAAGAAGCATGAATATTGATACACCCTCGGGGAGGGAGGTGCAAAATGGAGGGCGGCAGGATCTGTCCAAAGGCCGCCACCACAATTACTTCCGGCCCAAGCTGTTTAAGCTGCTCAACAAAGGCAGCGTCCCGTACCCGGACGGGCTGCAGGACCGGTAGTCCCATGTGCAATGCAGCCTGTTTCACCGGAGAGGGTTGAATTTTTTTGCCCCTTCCTTTGGGACGATCGGGCTGGGTAACCACTCCCACCACCGGGTATCCGGCACCCACCAGTGCCTTCAGGGCGGGCACGGCAAAGCCGGGAGTACCCATGAACACAACACGCATAAATCCTTCGCTCCCTTATCAGGCCCCTGGTTTGACGCGCCGGATGCGCACGGCCCGGTCAATAAATAGTATACCATCCAGGTGATCGATTTCATGCTGCAATGCCCTGGCCAGGAAACCCCTGGCATGGTGTTCTACCGGGTTACCGTGCCTATCCAGCCCTTTGACCCGCACTTCAGTGGCCCTGGTCACTTCCCCTACTACATTGGGTAGGCTCAAACATCCTTCGGTATCAGTTTCTTCTCCCCGGGCCTCTACAATTTCAGGATTGATTAACTCAATTAAGCCTTCTCCAATATCCACAACAATTACCCGCTTTGACACCCCGATCTGGGGTGCGGCCAGCCCTACTCCCCGGGCGTAATACATGGTGTCCCGCAGGTTATCCAGCAGCTTATGAATATTGGGGGTAATTTTGGCAACCGGCCTGGCCTTTTCGCGCAAAACATCATCTCCATAAAGGACGATCTTAAAAACTGCCACCCCTTAAACCTCCTCAATTACATCATACTCTGTGGGGCAATGTCCACGGAAACCTGAACCCGGCGGTACCGGCCCGTTCCGGAGAAACTGTCCAGGGCGGCCGTTACCGCTTCCCGCAGAACGCCCTGCGCCGAAGCTTTCAATACCAGGTGCCAGCGGTAGCGATCCTTAATGCGGGTGAGGGGAGCAGGGGCCGGCCCCAGCAGTTCAACCGGCACGCCAGCAGCATGGACTGCTTGGGCCAGGAAACCTGCCGCCTCCTGGACCTCCTTTTCCATCCTCCCGGTGACCAGCAACCGGGCGAGGTGGGTATAAGGAGGGTAGCCCAGGGTCCGCCTTAAAGCCATTTCCCGGCGGTAAAACCCCTGGTAATCGTGGTTTTGGGCACAGGTTACGGCATAATGTTCCGGAGAATAAGTCTGGATCAGCACCTCTCCCCCCTGCTCTCCCCGGCCGGAGCGACCGGCCACCTGGGTGAGCAACTGAAAAGTACGTTCGCTGGCCCGAAAATCGGGCATATAAAGGGAAATATCGGCATTGATTACTCCAACCAGGGTTACGCCGGGAATATTCAGCCCCTTGGCCACCATCTGGGTACCAATGAGGATGTCCGCTTCACCCTCACGAAAACTATCTACGATCTCCCTGTGGGCACCCCGCCGGCCTACGGTATCGCTGTCCAGCCGCAGGACGCGGGCCGTGGGAAATAATCGCCGGATTTCCTGTTCTACCTTTTGGGTGCCCATACCAAGATAGGCTACATGCCGGCTACCGCAACCGGGACACAGGGAGGGAGCCAGCACACTGTAGTTGCAATAATGACAGCGTAGCCGCCCGCTGACATGATAGGTGAGGGAAATATCGCAGTGGGGGCATTTCAGCACCAGACCGCACTCCCGGCAAACCACAAGCGTGGAATAACCCCGCCGGTTTAAAAAAAGGATAACCTGTTCCCGGCGGGATAATCGCCGGGCGATGGCTTCCTGGAGAGCACGGGAAAAGATGCCCTTGTTCCCTTCCTGCAACTCCCGCCGCAGGTCGACAAGGCGCACGGAAGGCAAGGGGAGTTCGCCTACCCGCCGGGTCATTTCTAGTAAATGGTACGCTCCCCCACCAACGGCCTGGCAATATGATTCCAGGGAGGGGGTCGCGCTACCCAGAACTACCACCGCCCCGGCATACCCGGCCAAACGCAGGGCCACCGTCCGGGCATGATAGCGAGGGCTTTCCTCCTGTTTGTAGGAGGGTTCGTGTTCCTCATCTAAAATGATCAAACCGGGTTGTTCCAGGGGGGCAAAAATGGCCGAGCGGGCACCCAGCACCACCCCGGCCTCCCCGGTACGAAGGCGCTGATATTCATCATATCTTTCCCCGTCAGAAAGGCGGCTATGTAGCACAGCCACCCGGCGGCCAAAACGCCCCCTGAAAATATCAATCATCTGGGGGGTAAGGGCAATTTCCGGAACCAGCATCATGGCTTGTTTTCCCCGGGCCAGGGCCGCAGCGATGGCGTGGAGGTAAACCTCAGTTTTCCCGCTGCCCGTTACCCCGTGGAGCAAAAAAACCTGCCGTCCACCTTTTTGATCCAGGGCCTCAATAATCTTACTTACCGCCCGGATCTGTTCCCCATGGAGAACAGGTGGTTTTATCCTTTTTTCAGGCAGATCCTGGCACGGGTCCCGGGACTCAATGCGCTCCTCACTGCGTAAAAGCCCCCTGGCAACCATGGCATCCACCACCCGGGGGGAAACGCCGGCCGCTTCTGCCAGCTCCTTCCTGGACAGGCCGGGGCGGGCCTGAATAACCTGCCACACCGCAGCACTCTTTGGTGCTCGCCGGGGATCGGGAACCTCGCAGCAGGCCGCCGGCCACAATCCCCGTACCTTTTTCGGCCCCTTTACCTGTAAAAGGGGCCAGATCATGGCTCGCAGTGCTTTAACCGTAGGGCAGAGGTAATAGGCCGCCATCCAGCGGGCCAGGGCCAGTTGGTAGGGGGTGAATAGGGGCCCCTCGTCTAAAAGGGCAGCCACATCCTTTAAATCGGCAGGGTTCGGTGCCGGACTAAAACCAACCACATAGCCTTCTACTTTACGGCGACCGAAGGGTACCAGCACCCGGCTGCCAACCTGCACCTTGCCGGCCAGGGAAGGGGGCACGTTATAATGAAAGACCTTGTCCACCTGGCGGAGAGCTAAAGACACCAGCACTTCCGCGTGCAACCTTATCTCTCCCTGCTACCAAACTTCAGGCGGGGTACACAGGCCCGGGGGGGCGGGGCAGAAACCTCCGGTGGGGGCTCTTTTTTCGGTCTCTCAAACTGCCAATTTATGGTAAATACCGGTTTTTTCGTTTCCGCACCCTTGGCGGCCGCCTCCAGCATCCCGGGCGGCGGCACCGGTACCGGTAACTGTCCTTCCTCCGAGGGAAAACGGGGGGCGTGGGTAATGGTAATGCTGCTTAAAATGAATTCGTCTTCCCGGGTCAGCTCTCCACCGCTGTAATAACGCCGGCGCAATTCAGCCCTTGGAATAAAGGCCGAAAATTCCGCCGGCACACTTATCTTGTTGCGACGGCTCATGCGCATGGTTAATTCCCCAAGCCGGATGTCGACTTTGTCGACCTGGCGCCACTTATGCCGCTCCGGACAATAAGGCGCGCAAAACCAGGGATGGAAGAACATGGGACTCACCCCCTGGTATATTTTACTGCCCATAGCGCTGAAAGGATACATTTACAACCTTACAAGTGTCAAAAATTAAGCAATCCTGTGCCCGCAGGGAATATATGAACGGGTATTAACCATTGACGGAAGTATTTAATATATTTACAATTAAAGTACAAGAACATTTTAGGAGGAATGCGCTTGCCTCCAGAAAAAAACCAGACCCAGGGAGAAGGTTACCTGGCCGTACGTACCGTAATTGAGCTTACCCGAACCATGGATCTGCTGGAAGACTTGCTGGCCAGGCACTTTGCCCATTTCAACCTTTCCCAGCCCAAATTTAATGCCCTGATGGAACTTTATTATGCCGGGGAAGAGGGTCTTCCCCTTTCCGAACTGGGGCAGCGCATGCTGGTTAGCCGGGCCAATATTACCGGCCTGGTGGACCGGCTGGAAAGGGACGGGCTGGTAGTCCGTGTTGTTGATCCTAAAGACCGGCGTGTGATCCGCGCCCAAATCACTCCCAGGGCCGTACAGCTTATCCACGGGGTCTTACCCCTGCACATGGACCTGCTTAAACGAGCCACATCCAGCTTAAACATCGAAGAAAAGGAAACCCTTATCCGTCTTTTAGTTAAACTGCAACAGGGCCTGGATAAATTGTAAAAGGCCTTTGAAGCCGCCGGCCACAAACGGGCGGAAATTTAACACTTTTGTTAAGGAGGCTGATCGCTTTGAAGTGCGCCAGATGTGAGGAAGAAGTATTACCCCAAGATAGCTACGAATATTACGGGCAAACTTTATGCGAGGACTGTTATATTGCCGCCCTGCAACCTCCGAAACCCTGCGACCCGGCAGCCGTGGCCAGCGCTAAAGCCACCAGAACACATCTGGGACAGATAGGCACCGACGGGTTGACCCCGCTCCAGAAGAGAATTTATGAATACATCAAAACAAAGGGAAAGGCAACCAAGGAAGAACTGGCCAGTACCTTTGATCTGCCCCAGTGGGAACTGGAAAAACAGTTTGCGGTTTTGCGCCATTGTGAACTGATCAGAGCCACCAAAGAAGGAAATCAAGTATACCTCACTTTATGGTAAGATAAAGACCTTTTAGCTGTGCGTCTGGGAACGCAGCTCTACAACCGCATCGAGAATGCGGTGTGCCAGTGTTTTTTTGTCCATCACAGGCAGGGACTGGACACGTCCGTCGCGATAGAACAGCTTGACAATGTTGGTGTCGGTGCCAAAGCCCGCACCCGGTTGGGTAACATCATTGGCCACAAGCAGGTCCAGATTTTTTTTGCGCAGCTTTTGCAGGGCATTGGCCTCCAAATCTTCGGTTTCAGCAGCAAAACCCACCAGTGTCTGGTGTGGTTCTTTGCGTTGCCCCAATTCATATAAAATATCGGGATTTATTTCAAGTTCCAGGATCAGAGTTTCCCCGGTCTTTTTTATTTTCTGGCCCGCTACTATTTTGGGGCGGTAGTCGGCCACTGCTGCCGCTTTAATCACCACATCCTGGGTGGAAAAGCGTTCCATTACAGCCTCGTACATCTGCCGGGCGGTTTCGACGGAAACCAGCTCCACGCCGGCGGGCGGGTCCAAACTGGTGGGAGCGGATACCAGGGTAACCACAGCCCCGCGCTGTATAGCTGCCGCGGCCAGGGCATAGCCCATTTTACCCGAGCTGCGGTTGGAGATATAACGCACCGGATCCAGGGGCTCCCTGGTCCCTCCGGCGGTAACCAGTACTTTTAATCCACCAAGATCATCCGGTAAAGAGAACAGGCCTTTGATATGTCCCAGGATGACCTCAGGGGCAGGCATGCGACCGCGACCTTCCACACCGCAGGCCAGGCGGCCCACCTCCGGTTCTAAAACATGGTAACCCATCCCAACAAGCCGTTTAAGGTTGGCCTGCACCGCCGGATGCGCATACATGCTGGCGTTCATGGCCGGGCAGAGAAGCACGGGGCAGGTAGCCGCTAAAACCAGGGAGCTTAAAAGATCATCGGCGAGGCCGTGGGCCAGCTTGGCCAGTATATTTGCCGTGGCCGGGGCAATCACAACTAAATCGGCCCTGGTGGCCAGCTCAATGTGGGGAATAGCTCCACCGGCAGGGGGGCCGAACAGGGCAGTATGCACCGGTCGCCCGGTAAGGGCGGCAAAGGTTAGGGGTCGCACAAATTCCTGTGCCGCCTGTGTCATGACCACGTCCACCAGGGCACCGGCCTTGACGAGGGCACTGGCTAACTCCGCGGCTTTATAGGCGGCAATTCCCCCGGTTACGCCTAGGATGACGGACTTGCCCTCAAGCATGCTTTTCGCCCCCCCATGCACTACTTAACGCCATGTTTGGTCCGGCGGTAACGGATCTGACCCCGGACAACTTCGTGTAATGCCCTGGTAACCGGCTTTACTGCCGGGTTATCTCCTTCTTCTTCGCCTGTTTCCGTCAGCATTCTTGCTCTTTTCGCCACCACCACGACCAGCGTGTAGCGGCTATCAACTTTTTTCATTAGTTCGTCCAAAGATGGTTGGTTCATGGCGATCCCCCGCACTCACCAGGAATTCCCTTTAAAATCCATTAAATTACCCCAGCTTTCATCCATTTTTATGCGCTGAGGACGGCATTTTTCGGCCACAAGAATTGATTGAAGGGCAGCTACAGCTTCCTCAACATGCCGGTTAATCACCACATAATCGTAACGGAAAAGGAACTCTAATTCCGTGTTAGCCCAGTGCAACCGTCTTTGAATCTCTTCGACGGGTTCAGTACCGCGACCGGTAAGGCGCTCGGCCAACGCAGCCCGGGAAGGGGGTAGGAGAAAAACCAGTACCGCTGAGGGAAACTTCTTTTTTACCTGCAGGCCCCCCTGAACATCAATCTCCAGGAGCACATCCTCACCCCTGGCCAGGGCATCCTCTACCGTTTTTAGCGGCGTACCGTAATAGTTGCCATATACTTCCGCCCACTCCAGCAATTCCCCGGCATCGATCATTTGCTGGAACTTTTCCCGGGAGACAAAAAAGTAATTAACCCCGTCCACTTCACCGGCCCGGGGTTTTCTGGTCGTAGCGGAAATGGAAAGGTGAATCCCCGGTTGTTTTTCCAGCAAAGCACGGCAAACGGTACCTTTACCGGCCCCCGAAGGACCGGACAGTACCATCAATATGCCCTCTGATTTCATGATTATTCATCCGGCCGCTCTTCCGGGTGGGCAGGAGTGCTCTCCTTGTTTACCAGACGATGGGCTACCGTTTCCGGCTGTACGGCGGAGAGAATTACGTGATCGCTATCGGTAATAATCACTGCCCGGGTACGCCGCCCGTAGGTGGCATCCACCAGCTTGCCCTGATCACGGGCCTCGTTAATAATGCGCTTGATAGGTGCCGATTCGGGGCTGACAATAGCCACAATGCGGTTTGCCGAAACAATATTACCAAAGCCGATATTAATTAATCTAATCTCCATCATTTTCCCCCCTGCCACGGGATTATTCGATATTCTGCACCTGTTCCCGCATCTTCTCCAGTTCGCTTTTTACCTCCACCACCACCCGGCTGATTTCAAGGTCAGGCGCTTTAGAGGCAATGGTGTTGATCTCCCGGTTCATCTCCTGGATCAGGAAGTCCAGCTTGCGGCCCACGGGGCCACCCTCGTTCAGAAAGTCCTGGAACTGGGCTATATGACTTGCCAGGCGTACCACTTCCTCGGCAATACTGGAACGCTCGGCAAAAATTGCCACCTCCGTAGCCAGCCGGGCCTGATCCAGCGGTATATCGCGCAACCACTCCTGCAGTCTTTGGGTCAGGCGGTTGTGGTACTCCGTGACCACCTGTGGTGCCCTGGCTTTGATTTGCTCGTTCAGTTCCGCAATCCGTTCCAGGCGGCGGGTCAAGTCCACCTTAAGCTGGCTACCTTCGGAAAGGCGCATTTGCACCAAACCATCCAGCGCCTGTTCCAGGGCCTCGGAAACCAGGGGCCACCATGCATCATCATCTTCAACAGGCTCGTCCACCACCAGCACTCCCGGTAGATTAATCAGATGCTGTATGGTGACGGGATCTGTTAACCCCAGGGTGACCTTTAATTCCTCCATTGCCTTATAATACGATGTAGCCAGGGCTTTGTCAACTTTTACAACTGGACTTTGTTCACCGCATTCCTCCACGGAAAAGTAACCGTCAATCCGCCCGCGGGAGATGCGGGACTGAATCAGCCTCCTGGCTGGATCCTCCAGAGAAACCATATTCCGGGGCAGGCGCAGGACAACTTCACAAAAACGATGATTCACAGATTTAAGTTCCACCGTAAATTTTTTGCCCTGCCCGCACGATTCACCCCGGCCAAAGCCCGTCATGCTCCTAAGCAAAAATCCTGCTCCTTTCCAAAAATGTATTAATTGTTAGCGCAAGGGGAACGATCAGCCCTCGTTCCCCTTAATTAATTTTAATCAATCTGGAAGAAAAACTGTTCAATGCGGTTGAGTCCTTCCACAATGTTTTCCATGGAGGTGGCGTAGGAAAGGCGGAAACAGCGGTCATCGCCAAAAGCCACCCCGGGAACCACCGCCACCTTGACCTCATCCAAAAGAAGGCTGGCCAGATCGCTGGCTCCGTTAATCTGCCTCCCTTTATACTGGCGGCCAATATACCTGGCCATAGAAGGAAAAACATAAAAGGCACCGCTCGGAGTGTTACAGGAAATTCCCGGTATAGCGTTCAACCGCTGGAGCATGTAATCACGCCGCTGCCGGAATTCCGCCACCATTTCCTTCAAGGGCTCCTGGGTGCCGGTCAGGGCAGCCACACTGGCCGCCTGGGCAATGGAGGTGGGATTGGAGGTGGAGTGACTTTGCAAATCAACCATGGCCCTGGCCACCTCCGTGGGGGCGGCAGCATAGCCAATGCGCCAGCCCGTCATGGCATAGGCCTTGGACATTCCGTTAATGACCACCGTTTGCTCCTTTAAAGCCGTACTTAAGGAAGCTATGCTCACGTGTTCGCAACCGTCATAAATCAGTTTCTCGTAGATTTCATCGGAAATAACCACCAGCCCGTGGTCTTCAATTACCTTTCCTAACTCCACCAATTCTTCCTTAGTGTATACTGCCCCGGTGGGGTTGCCGGGAGAGTTTATAATCACCATCTTAGTGCGCGGGCTAACTACCGACAGCAGTTCCTCGGCGGTCAATTTGAACCCGTTTTCCTGGCGCGTCTGGACGATTACTGGTACCGCACCGGCCAGCTTGATCTGCTCCAGGTAGGTGACCCAGTAGGGTGCCGGCAAGATAACCTCATCCCCCGGCTGAAGGAGTACCATCATGGCGTTGTAAAGGGAATGCTTGGCCCCGGCGGAAACCACAATTTGCTCCGGCGTATACTCCAGTCCGTTGTCGGCCTTCAATTTTTGCACGATGGCTTCCTTTAACTCCATGGTACCGCCCACCGGGGTATATTTGGTCATACCCTTGCGGATGGCGGCCATGGCCGCTTCTTTTATATGCTCTGGAGTATCGAAGTCCGGTTCCCCCGCACCAAAATTAATAACCTTCTCTCCGGCAGCAATCATTTTCTTGGCCCGGGCATCGATGGCCAGGGTGGGTGAAGGATTGATGTTCTTGACCCTGTCGGCAAGTTTCACGGCTGATCACTCCTGCAACGCGTTTTTAGAATCTTACTGGCCCGAGGTTTTTCCTAATGCGTTCCACTGCTTCTTTTAAACGGGCAGTATCCACAGTGAGGGACATGCGGAAATACCCGGCTCCATTGGCACCGTAACCGGTACCAGGCGTTATCACAACCCCGGCCTTTTCCAAAACCAGCTCGGTAAAGGATTCGCTGGTGTGCCCCGCCGGAACGGGAGCCCAGACATAAAAGGTAGCCTTTGGTTTTTCCAGTTTCCAGCCCAGGGAGTTCAAGCCGTCCACCAGGATGTCCCGGCGTTCGCGGTAAAGGGCGTTAACCCGGTCAATAACTTCCCGCGGCCCGTTTAACCCCGCCATGGCGGCATACTGGATGGCCTGAAATTGTCCGGAATCCAGGTTTGACTTCAGGCGGCCCAGAGCCTCGATGACTTCCGCGCAGCCTGCGGCCCAGCCAATCCGCCAGCCGGTCATATTAAAGGGCTTGGAAACGGAGCTAAACTCAATGCCTACCTCCTTGGCGCCGGGGACTTGCAAAAAGCTTGGCGGCCGGTAACCATCAAAGGCCACTTCCGAATAGGCCGCGTCGTGACAGACCAGGACGTTAAACTCCCGGGCAAAGGCCACCACTTCGGCAAAAAAAGACTCACTGGCCACCGCCCCCGTGGGGTTGTTGGGATAATTGATAAACATCATTTTAGCCCGCCTGGCCACTTCTGTGGGGATGGCAGCCAGATCGGGAAGGTACCCCCGATCGGCCTTTAAGGGCATATAGTAGGGCTCCGCCCCGGCAAGGATGGCTCCCCCTGCATAAACAGGATAACCCGGGTCTGGTACCAGCACCGTGTCCCCGGGGTTGAGATAGCACCAGGAAATATGGGCGATGCCTTCCTTAGAACCAATAAGGGTGACCACTTCGGTTTTGGGATCAAGCTGTACTCCGAAACGTCCGGCATACCAGCTGGCCACTGTCTGGCGATAGCTTAGCATACCTACGGAAGAAGGGTACTGGTGGTTGGCCGGGTTGCGGGCTTCCTTAATCAGCTCCTCGATAATATGGTCCGGAGTAGGCTGGTCCGGATCGCCAATCCCCAGGCTGATAATGTCAACCCCGGCAGCCTTTTTTTCCTCGATCAGCCGCTCAATGCGGGCAAAAAGATAGGGGGGTAAGTTTTTTATGCGTTGCGCCTGTTCGAACCGCAAAATCAATACCTCCTTTAAACAACTACTATGGACAAGGGATCTGGCCGCAGAAGACCTCCTCCGCCGGCCCGGTCATGTATAGATGTTCGTCTTCCTTCCATTCAATGAACAGGGTTCCCCCCGGTAAGTGAACCTTGACCACACGGTCCGTGTAATTGTTCAGCACACCGGCCACCACCGTGGCACAGGCCCCGGTACCGCAGGCCAGGGTAGGCCCCGCGCCCCGCTCCCAAACCCGCACCCTTACTTCGCCCCTGTTTAAAACCTGCACAAACTCCACGTTGGTTTTGCGGGGGAAAAGGGGATGTTTTTCCAGTTTTGGCCCCAACCCGTGCAGGTCTACCAGCTCCACATCGGGAACAAAAAGCACACAGTGGGGATTGCCCATGGAGACAGCAGTTATATGGAAGGCTTGCCCCTCAAGAACCAGGGGTTCACTGATCACCCGCCCCGGAGGGCCGATCATGGGTATGTCCTGCCGTTCCAAACGGGGAATGCCCATATCCACCCGTACCGCGGCCACCAGCCCGTTCTCCAGCACCAGCCGGGGCACCATCACGCCGGCCCTGGTTTCGATATGCATTACTTCTTTGTTGATCCCGCCCCGCTCGTAGAGATATTTGGCCACGCAGCGAATGGCGTTGCCGCACATTTCTGCCTCGCTGCCATCGGCGTTAATGATCTGCATGAAGGCATCGGCCCTGGGGCTTGTGCGGAGGAGCACCAGGCCGTCGGCCCCAATACCAAACTGGCGGTGACAGAGCCGCCGGGCTATTTCAGATAAATCCTCCCCACCCGGCCACTCCTGTTTCACCAGATCGACCAGGATAAAATCGTTTCCCAAACCGTGTACTTTAAAGAAATGCAATCAGGTAAGCCCCCTTAGGATCTGCCGCCTACCCCTCCCTGCGTTTGGCGACAGTACTCCTGAATCGTATTATTTCCTTAGGCGGAAGGGACAAAATTAATACTTCGCCCTGCCCGGCAGTTTTCCTGCAAAACAACCAAAATTCGGGCCTCAGACTTTAATATACATTATTTTTTCCC
The DNA here is from genome assembly GCF_030813795.1 of Desulfofundulus luciae. NCBI lineage: Bacteria > Bacillati > Bacillota > Clostridia > Eubacteriales > Peptococcaceae > Desulfofundulus > Desulfofundulus luciae. The sequence continues at coordinate 70,522 of NZ_JAUSUX010000005.1, forward strand.
TGGCCCGCAACTGCAGGTGCCTGAAGGCAGTATTAAACAGGGGCGGGGTCAGGGAGACCAGAATAACAACCAGCCAGTGCGGGGCATCCAGGGGTACGGTATGAAATGCCGGCTGCAAACAGGGTACATAAGTAACCGCCAGTTGCAAAAGTATGGAACAGAGTACTGCCGCCAGCAGGTGGGGATTGGAGAACAACCCCACTTCCCAGATGGTGTGATGTTCCGAACGACAGGTAAAGACAAAAAACAGCTGGGAAAAAACCAGGGTATTAAAGGCCATGGTCCGGGCTAGATCCAGGTGGCCGTGACCCAGGGAATAAACGCCGGCAAAAACGATCAATGTACCCAGGCCGATGGCCAGGCCGCTGCCCAGGATACGCCAGGCCAAGCCGTGGGCAAAAATACTCTCCCGGGGGTGCCGGGGCGGCCTGTACATGATGTCGGGATCAGGCGGATCTACCCCCAGGGCCATGGCCGGCAACCCGTCGGTAACCAGGTTCATCCATAATATCTGAATGGGTAAAAGGGGTAAAGGCAGTCCGGCCAGCACAGCAAAAAACATGACCAGTACTTCCCCCACATTGCAGGAAAGCAGGTAACGGATAAATTTGCGGATATTATCATAGATACCCCGCCCCTCCTCCACGGCGGCCACAATGGTGGTAAAATTATCGTCGGCCAAAACCATGGAGGAAGCCTCTTTGGTTACGTCCGTCCCGGTTATACCCATGGCAATACCGATATCCGCTTCCTTAATTGCCGGGGCATCATTGATCCCGTCTCCGGTCATGGCCACCACATGGCCGGCCTGCTTCAGTGCCCGGACAATGCGCAATTTGTGACGCGGTGACACCCGGGCGTATACCGCCACTTCCCCCACCATCCGCCCCAATTGCTCATCGTCCAACTGGTCCAGTTCGCTTCCGGTTAAAATACGCCCCTGGCTTCCCATAAGACCCAGCTCTCTGGCTACGGCCGCGGCAGTCAGGCGGTGATCGCCGGTAATCATCGCCACCTTGATTCCTGCCCGGCAGCAGCGTTGCACGGCCATCACTGCCGCCGGCCGGGGCGGGTCGATCATCCCCGCCAGGCCCACAAAAACGAGATTTTGTTCTACCTCCGCTTCCGTCAACTCCCCTGCGGGTGCTGGCCCCAGCCTGCGCCAGGCCAGGGCCAGGACCCGCAGGGCGTCGGATGCCATGGCGGCATTTTGCCGTAAAATTTCTTCCCGCTGGCGGAGTGTTAAAGGAACTATGCGACCATGGCGGTATTGGTGGGTACAGAGCTCCAGTACCACATCGGGCGCCCCCTTGACGTAGGCAACCAGGGTGCCGTCAGCTTGCTTGTACACCACTGACATGCGCTTGCGCTCGGAATCAAAGGGAAACTCCATAACCCTCTGTTCGTGGCGTTCCAGTTCTTCGCGCCAGAAGCCCCCCTTGGCCGCCATGACCAGCAGCGCCCCTTCGGTGGGATCGCCGCTGATGGACCAGGCGGGGGATTCCCGGCGGGCCAAACTGCGAAACAATCCGCCTATGGAAATCCCGCTGCGGGTAAGCACCGCATTATTGCACAGGGCGGCAATCTTGAAAAATAATTGGAGCTCCTCAGCACGGGGGGACAGCGAGGTGATGACTTGCCCCTTGGGATCATATCCTTCACCAGTAAACTCAAGGGGAACCTGGCCCACCAGGGCCCGGCGCACCATCATTTCATTCTGAGTCAGGGTGCCGGTTTTGTCAGAACAGATCACCGTAGCACAGCCCAGGGTCTCTACCGCCGGCAATTTGCGAATGATGGCCCGGCGCCGGATCATGCGCTGCACCCCAATGGCCAGGGCGACGGTAACAATAGCGGGGAGCCCCTCGGGAATGGCCGCTACGGCCAAACTCACTCCGGCCAGGAACATCTGGTAGGCCGGCTCACCGCGGTAAATACCCACCGCCACCACCAGGGCACAAATTAGCAGGCAAAAAGCCACCAGTCCCCGTCCCAATTGGGCCAGGCGGCGCTGCAGGGGGGTCTCTTCACTCCCCGCCTCTTGAATTAATCCGGCAATGCGACCCATCTCGGTGGCCATTCCCGTAGCCACCACTATCCCCTTACCCCGGCCGCGGGTTACCACTGTCCCCAGGTAGGCAATGTTACGGGCATCTCCAGGGGTGACCCTGCCCGGAATGGGTTCTACCTTCTTTTTAACGGGGGCGGACTCACCGGTAAGGGCAGACTCCTCTATCTCCAGGTTTACCGCCTCCAATAGCCGCAGGTCTGCCGGCACCCGATCTCCCGCCTCCAGTAAAACCACATCCCCGGGCACCAGTCCTGCGGCAGGGATCTTTTGTTCCATCCCCCCCCGGATTACCCGGGCCTCGGGAGCGGTGAGCTCTTTTAAAGCCTCCATGGAGCGCTCGGCCCGGTATTCCTGGATACAGCCCAGGATAGCATTGATGCTCACAATGACCATGATGGTAGCGGCGTCCACAAACTCTCCCAGAAAGCCGGAAATCACGGTAGCCGCCAGCAAAATTAAAACCATGAAATCTCTAAACTGTTCCACGAGCATCCGCCATAAGGGCACCCGCGTTGCCCTGGCCAGTTCATTGGGACCAAAGCGGGCAGCCCTCTCCCTGACCTCCCGCTCATCCAGGCCCCGGTGCGGATCGGACTGGAACACCGCTACCACTTCTTCACCAGTTAAGGAATACCATTGTTCCGGCATTGGCCCTCACCCCTACCATTGCGGTTTGTCCCACTTAAACATATGCGCATTACCTGGCAAAAATAACCTCCGGGGGGCATGGTCCAAACTATCCCTTTGCTAAAGTTGGCAAAGGGAGCGGGGCAGCAAAAAACCGTTTACGAAACGTAGCGTGGGGGGGTAAAACAAACCGCGTGCCTTGCGTAATCCCGTCGATATTGGTGCGGTAAGGGAAAACGGTAGCGGGATTCCTGCCCGTACCTTGCAGGCCGCCGGCCGGAAGTGATAAACTGTTTGGTAACATGTCAGTGGAGGAAAGGAAGTCTTCTATGCCCTTTGATGGACTGGTAATGGCAGCGGTACGCAAAGAGTTGGAAAGCAAACTGCTCGATGGACGCATTGACAGAATCTACCAACCTTCTCCCCTGGAGATACATTTGCTCATCCACCGCCCGGGCACCCGGGCCCGCCTGTTGCTTTCCGCTCATCCGGAAAACGCCCGGGTACACTTAACCGGGCGGGTAAGGGAAAACCCCCCATCCCCACCGGTATTTTGCATGGTCCTGCGCAAGCACCTGGAGGGAGGCCGCATCCGGGGAATCCACCAGCGGGGGCTGGACCGGGTACTGGTTCTCCAGGTTCAGAGCTACAACGACCTGGGAGAACCCTGCTTGAAGGAACTGGTATGTGAAATCATGGGGCGGCACAGCAACATTATTCTGGTTAACCCCGGTACAAAGCAAATTATTGACGCCATAAAGCGCTATACCTACGCCGTCAGCCGCCACCGGGAGGTTTTGCCCGGACGGGAATATATACCCCCGCCGGAACAGCATAAACTAAATCCCCTTGAACTGAAAGAAGAGGAATTCCGCCAGGCGTTGCTCGAAGCTCCCCTGGAAACCCCCGTAGCCGCTGTCTTGCAGCGTAACCTGGATGGAATCAGCCAGGTGATGGCCCGGGAGATCCTTTACCGGGCCGGACTGGCGCAAGACCTTATTCTGGATCATTGCGGGGAACATGAACTAGTGGTTTTGTGGCAGGCAATTCAACAAATGGCCGGCGCCATTGCCCGGGGAGAATTCCAACCTTCCCTGGTGCTGGACGAACAGGGCAGGCCCAGGGAATTTGCCGCCTTTGATCTAACCCATTTTCACGCTTTCACCCGCCGGCAGGGCAACATGAATGCTTTAGTCGATCTCTTTTATACGGCCAGGGAAGAAGATCAGGATTATCAAAGTAAAAAACAATCCCTGCTTACCGTTGTGCGGCGGGAGATGGGTCGCCTATCCCAAAAGCTTTCCCTGCAGGAGGAAAGCCTGGCCAAAGCCGAACGGGCGGAAGAATATAGAATCTTTGGGGAACTGCTCATGGCCAACCTGTACCGCCTGGAAAAAGGTCTTAGCGAGGTTACCCTGGAAAATTTCTACGATCCGGAAAAAAAGACGGTAATCATCTCTCTCGATCCCCGCCTGAACCCGGTGCAAAATGCCCAGGCCTACTTTAAAAAATATACCAAAGCCAAACAAACCAGGGAGGAAACCGGGAACCGGATCGAGCAAACCCAAAGGGAGCTGGAATATTTAAAAGGCGTAGAAACGGCCATTATCCAGGCCACAACCGTACCGGAACTGGTGGAAATCAGGGAAGAACTGGAGGAGCAGGGCTACTTGAAGCCGGCAAGCAGGGAAAAGAAAAGGGAACCGGAAAAACCCCGGCCCCTTGTTTTTACTTCCAGCGATGGTTTTACCATTTTAGTGGGACGGAACAACAAGCAAAACGACTACCTCACCCTGCGCCTGGCCAAAGGTGAAGACGTCTGGCTGCACACCAAGGACATCCCCGGTTCCCACGTGCTCATTCGTACCGGCGGACGGACAGTACCGGAAACCACCCTGGCCGAAGCTGCCTCCCTGGCCGCTTACTTCAGCCGGGCCAGGGAATCGCAAAACGTGCCGGTGGATTATACCCTGTGCAAAAACGTACACAAACCCCGGGGAGCCCGTCCCGGCTACGTTATATATACCGGACAGCGCACCCTCACCGTTAATCCCGATCAGGAACTGGTAGAAAGGCTCAAGGCGTAACCGCCGGAATCGCACCTTTTTTAGGATCAGCCCCCGGCAGCCAGCCTTAACCCCGCGGCGGCTATCATGTCCAGGTCCTCCTGTACTTCATTGCCCCGGGTGGTGAGATAGTTGCCGATCATTAGCCCGTTAACGGCCACCTCCAGGGCTTTTTGCTGCTTTTCCCCTAAACCGGGCTCCCTCCCCCCGCACAGGCGTAAAACGGCCTGGGGCATGATCAGGCGGAAAAGGGCCAGGGTTTTGAAGATCTCCTCTACCGGCAGGGACTTTTGTCCGGCCAGGGGCGTGCCGGGAATGGGATTTAAAATGTTTACCGGAACTGATGTTACCCCCAGTTCCCGCAGCTCCAGGACCATTTCCAGCCGGTCGGCCATGGCTTCCCCCATGCCGATGATCCCGCCGGAACAAATCTTTAATCCGGCCGCCTGGGCGGCCCGGATGGTGGTCACCCTCTCCTCAAAGGTATGGGTGGTGCAGATATGAGGGAAATAACTCCGGCTGGTTTCCAGATTGTGATGATAGGTGGTTACCCCGGCTTCCCTTAAACGCCGGGCCTTATCTCCATCAATGATACCCAGGGAAGCACAGAGTTCCAGGCGGGTTTCGACCCGCAGCACCCGGTAAATGTGCAGCACCCGCCCAAAATCCTGCTCTCCAATGCCCCGGCCGCTGGTCACCAGGGCAAAACGCCGCGCCCCGGCGGCTTCCATGCGCCGGGCCTTTTCCAGGGCCTCTTCCGGCCCAATCAAAGGATAGGTTTTCGCCCCGGTCCGGTAGCGGGAGGACTGGGCGCAAAAACGGCAGTCTTCACTGCAAAGACCAGACCGGGCATTAATGATGGAACAGAGCTCCACTTCCCGGCCCCCGAAGCGCTCGCGTACCTGCCGGGACAAGTCCAGCAGTTCCCCCAGCTTCTCCGGCGGCCAGCCGGCCAGGGCAAAGGCTTCTTCCCGGGTTAAGCCCTCCCCTCTCAGGACCTTATTTTTTATCTCCTGCCACATAAGCTAAAACCCCCCAAAGATTCTCAACTAATTGTCCAGGCATGGGGTACAACCGCTTTTTTAGGGTTGGGAAGAACTTTTCCCTTGTTCATCGAACGGTACCACGTCACCTTCAGCAAGGGGCGGTCTCACTACGAAATGGGATTAGGTGACTTTTTACTTACCCGTGACCACGGCTATGGATTCATAAGTGATCTCCAGGACCTGGTTCAGTTCTTCTTCCGACATGGCCAGTACGGGCATGAGTACGATCACATTACCCAGGGGACGGATAACCAGCCCCCGCCGGCGGGCCTCCAGGATCACCCGGTGGCCCACTTGCTCCTCCATAGGGTAAGGTTGTTTGGTCTTTTTATCCGCTACCAGCTCAATACCCACCATCATGCCCCGCTGGCGGATGTCCCCCACATGGGGCAACTCCCAGAAACCATCCAGCTTGCGGTGCAGCAGTTCTATTTTAGGTTGCAGGGCGGCCAGCAAATTTTCCTTTTCAAATAACTCAATGCTGGCCAGGGCGGCAGCACAGGCCAGGGGATTGCCCGTGTAGGTATGGCCATGATAAAAGGTCTTGCCTTCCTCCGGTTTACCCAGAAAGGCGCTGTAAACCTCATCGGTAGTCAGGGTGGCAGCAAGGGGAAGATAGCCCCCGGTAATACCCTTGGCCAGGCACATTAAATCGGGAGAAACCCCTTCATGTTCACAGGCAAAGAGTCGACCTGTCCGGCCGAAACCCACCGCCACCTCATCGGCAATCAGCAGAACGTTATACCTGGTGCATAGTTCCCGCACCCGGCGAAGGAAACCGTCCGGTGCGGTGATCATCCCGGCGGCCCCCTGAACCAGGGGTTCGATGATCACGGCGGCAACCTCCTGCTGGTGCTCCTTTAACAACTCCTCCAGCCGGTCCGCACAGGCCATCCCGCAGCTTTCCCTTTCTCTTTCCAGCGGGCAGCGGTAGCAATAGGGAGCGGGAGCATGCAGGCATTCAAAAAGCAGAGGCTTAAAGATACCGTGAAAAAGGGGCATGCCGCCCACGCTGACCGAACCAATGGTGTCCCCGTGGTAGGCTTCTACCAGGGAGATGAACTTCGTCTTGCTGCGGAAGCACCCCCCTTCCTTTTGCTGCCAGTATTGAAAGGCCATTTTTAAGGCAATCTCCACGGCGGTGGCCCCGGCGTCGGAGTAAAAAACTTTATTGAGTCCCGGGGGAGTAATCTCCACCAGCTTTTTGGCCAGAAGGATCGAGGGAATGTTGGCCAAACCCAACAGGGTAGAATGAGCTATTTTATCCAGTTGTTCTTTGACGGCCCGGTTTAATGCGGGATGACAGTGGCCGTGTACGGTCACCCAGAGGGACGAAACTCCATCCAGGTAGCGGTTTCCCTCTACATCAATAAGGTAGCTCCCCTCGCCCCGGGCAATGATCAAAGGTTTTTCCCGGGCATACTGCTGCATCTGGGTAAAAGGATGCCAGACATACTGTTTATCCCACTGTTCCAAAAGGACGGGATCGTATTTAATCAAATCGAGCACCTCCGGTAGAAATAGACTGGATATTGCCCAGCAGTCACCAAAGTATGACTATAATCCCGGTGTTCCAGGTTTAAATGGCAAATCGAGTTTCGAAAAGAGCCAGTAATCCTGGTGAGTGCTGGGTCCACTCGCCCATTTTAAGCGGCAACGTTTTCCTCATCTGACTTGAAGTGTCATCCGGGGAGTAAGTAAGTACGTTTATCCTGTACTAGCGCACCCGCAAATCCGGGAAACCAAATCCTCCCAGACCACAGTGTTTTCCACTGTCTCCACCAGCCCGTCAGCACTCCCCTTTTCCACACTGACCCCCGGCAGGTAGGGTACCATCCCCAGCACGGACACGCCGGTCATAGCTGCAATAATCCCCGGGTTATCCTTTTCCGCAGGACCCGCCTCCTCCGCTTTTAGGCCGTTAATAATTATTCCGGCCACGGGAAGACCTCTGTTTTGAGCATAGGCTACGGTCAACACGGTATGGTTAATACTGCCCAGCCCCGGGCGGGCCACCACCAGCAGGGGCAGGGAAAGCTCCCGGGCCAGGTCGGCCACGGTAAAGTCGGGACCGGAAAGGGGCACACACAAGCCCCCGGCCCCCTCTATCAGGACCAGCTCATGGCGTTGAAGCACTTTCCGGCAAAAATCCACCACCCGTGACGGTTCAACTCTTTCCCCCGAAAGCTTTGCGGCCAGGTGAGGGGAAACAGCAGGGGTAAAACGATAAAGGTTCAGCTCATCTATGGACTGGGGCAGGCTGGCCACATGACGGTAAAAAACTACATCCTCGGGGACTAACTGCCCGTTGGCCTCAATTGCCCCGCTCTGTACCGGTTTTATGGCTACGGCATCAATACCACGGCGACGCCAGACCCCCACCAGGGCGGCGGTGATGACTGTCTTGCCCACACCGGTATCAGTACCGGTAACCAGACATCCCCTGCCCATTAAAACACCTCCCGGTGGACCGGATTGACGGATTGGAGTGCCTTATATACCCTGCCGCCAACCAGGGAGGCTACCAGGGATAAAAACAGATCCCCCGGTGCACAGACAATGGCTCCAAACCATACCGCCTGGGCCAGGGTGAAGGGTTTTTGCACCACGTAATTTAAAATTATGTACAGGTGGATTACTCCCAGGACGTAAACCACCACGAGCCCGGCCATACTGGCCAAAAAATAACCGGGTACTCCTTTCTCCCTCACCTTTTCCACAACCGCCCCGATAACGTATGCACCCAGGGCAAATCCAACCAGGTAACCAAAGGTGGGCTGCAGCACGTAGGCCGGGCCGCCACCTTGGGCAAAAATGGGCAGTCCGGCCAATCCCAGGGCAAGATAGATTACCTGGCTCAAAAAAGCCAGCCGCTTGCCCAACAAAAGCCCGGCAAAGAGGACAAAGAGAAACTGCAGGGTAAAGGGCACATAAGGAATGGGAATCTTAATGAAAGCTCCCACTGCCGTCAGGGCGGCAAACATGGACACCAGAACCATTTCTTTTACCGACAGCCGCAAAACTCTATCCCTCCTATCGTTAACCATTGATAAATGGTTAGTTAACAAATAATATACAAAAACCCTTTCCTCAAGTCAACCCAAATTGCCTTATTCCTGGGAGGCAGTTCTCCTGGGGGGCACTGTTTGGCCCAGATAACCGTCGCCTGCAAAACTGCAAATTGGGCCGGGTTTGACCCGGCCCGTTCAGTCATCCTGTTCAATCATTAAGATAAATACGCGGTACCCGCTTACTGATCAAGCAAACCATCTCATAATTAATTGTGCCCATATGGGAGGCCACTTCCTCAACGGGTAAAAACTGCTCCCCCTGCACTCCAAAGAGAACGACCTCGTCCCCCGGCCGCACCCCCGGAATCCGGGTTACGTCCACCATACACTGGTCCATGCACACCCGGCCCACCAGCGGAGCCCGCTGCCCGCGAATTAACACTTCGGCCTTATTGGACAACAGCCGGGACCAGCCGTCGGCATAGCCAAGGGGAAGAGTAGCAATAATCGAGGGGCCGGTGGTGGTAAATTTGCGACCGTAGCTGATGGAAGTACCAGCCGGCACCTGTTTAACATAAGCTACCCGGGTTTTTAACTGCATAGCCGGTTTTAAATCAATCACCCGCCTCACCTCGGGAGAAGGCCACAGGCCGTACAAAATAATACCCGTCCGTACCATATCCAGATGCATTTCCGGTAAATCCAGGGTGGTGGCACTGTTGGCCACATGTTTAAGCGGTATGGCTACGCCCCGGGCTTCAATGCCGGCCAGTGCTTCTTTAAAGAGGTCGAACTGCCAGCGGGTGTAAGTTTTGTCCTGTTCGTCGGCGCAGGCCATGTGGGTATAGACCCCTTCGATAAAGATGCCCGGCAACCGGGATACGGCCTCAGCAAAATCCGGTGCCTCAGAAGGAAACACACCGATACGGCCCATACCCGTGTCCACCTTTATGTGTACCCGGGCGGTTTTCCCCGCGGCTGCGGCAGCAGCAGAAATGGCCTGGACTGCATCCAGGGAAAAAACGGTCTGGGTCAGATCATGCTCCACCAAAAGAGACGCCTGTTCCGGGGGGGTATAACCCAGGATCAGGATGGGGGCGGTTATACCTCCCCGTCGCAGGGCCAGGGCTTCATCCAAAATAGCTACGGCCAGGCACTCGGCGCCATTGGCCAGGGCTACCCGGGCCACGGGCAGCGCCCCGTGACCGTAAGCATCGGCCTTGACCACGGCCATCAGCTTTGTACCCGGTTGAAGCAATTTGCGGATCTCCCGCACGTTACGGGCAACAGCCCCCAGGTTCACCTCTGCCCAAACAGGACGGCCATTACTGCAGCTTCCGGTGATCATAGCAGAACCCCTTTTTTGATGCCATTGCTAAACCTGAAGCGGCAGTCGTCCCTTTCACACCGGTGTCCGGCCAGACGCCCGCCAGGTTCTTTCTTAACTATTAAAGACATCTGCTTTTTAAAAGGGGAAACTGTCACGTGAGAGGCTCCTTTTTATTTTACCTGTCCGTAAACCACCAGGCAAGCACGGCGTTAGGCAATGCGCATTAAATCCACCGGCACATCCATCAGTTCATGCAGCGGGGTGTACTCCAGATTCAGGGCTTCAGCCACAGCTTTGTACGTTACCTTGCCGTCCATTACGTTCACGCCCCGGGCCAGGGCAATGTCGTCCTTGACCGCCTGGGCCAGGCCCTTACTGGCCAGCTCCAGGGCGTAGGGCAGGGTAACGTTGGTCAGGGCATAGGTAGAAGTCCGGGCGACCGCACCGGGCATGTTGGCCACAGCATAGTGAATGACCCCATGCTTGATATAGATTGGATTGGAGTGAGTGGTCACCCGGTCGGCAGTTTCCACACAACCACCCTGGTCAATAGCCACATCCACAATAACGGACCCGGGTTGCATGGCTTTAACCATCTCTTCCGTGACCAGCTTGGGAGCCCTGGCCCCAGGGATGAGTACGGCCCCAATGACCAGATCAGCCTCCTTAACGGCTTCCTTGATGTTATAACTTGTGGAGATGAGGGTTTTTATGCGGGAACCGAAAATATCGTCCAGATAGCGCAAACGTTCGGCATTCTTGTCGATAATGGTTACATCTGCCCCCATGCCCACAGCAATTTTGGCCGCATTGGTACCCACGGTACCCCCGCCAATGATGACCACTTTAGCCGGAGGCACGCCGGGAACCCCGCCCAGGAGCACCCCGCGACCACCGTAGGGTTTTTCCAGAAACTGGGCACCAACCTGGACGGACATCCGACCGGCCACTTCGCTCATGGGCATGAGCAGCGGCAGGGTACCCCGGTTGGTTTGAATGGTTTCGTAGGCAATGCCTGTAACCTTTTTGGCCAGCAGGGCCCTGGTAAGTTCCGGCTCAGGAGCCAGGTGCAGATAGGTAAAGAGTAACTGACCCTCTTTAAATAAATCGTATTCTTCCGGCAGGGGTTCTTTAACCTTCATGATCATGTCGGCCTGCTCGTAAACATCCGCCTTGGTGGGCAACATGCGGGCGCCGGCAGCTACATACTCCTCATCGGTGATGCCGCTGCCCAGACCGGCCCCGGCTTCAATGACCACCTGGTGTCCCGCTTTAACCAGGGTTTCTACACCGGAGGGGGTGATACCAACCCGGTTCTCATTATCCTTTATTTCCCTGGGCACACCAACGATCATTTTCCGTACCTCCTCCCAAAAAATTTCTGAAGTTTGCCCATACCTTCAACGACTTTTGTGCTTATTATTTTTCCAGCCAGCCGTTTCCCCTTGAGGGTTTTTTGTCCAATTATATTGTAAATTTGTCCTAATACTGTTTTCTAGCAATTTTTTTCGCCGGGGTAGGTTGGAACACTCCCCTGCACTCTGGGGTGCGCCGGTGTAGACCAAAGAAATAGTAGGATGCCACCGCCAGGACAAACCAAACGGGACCAACGTATAGGGCCACCCGGGTGCCGGAATCAAAGGCCATGAGCACCAGCACAAAGGCCAGGAAGGCCAGCGCCACCCAGGAAGCATAGGGCCACAGGGGGGTACGGTAAGTTACTTTTGCAAACTCCTCCGGCGACAGCGACTGGCGGAATTTCATCTGTACCACCAGGATTATCCCCCAGATGTAGAGGGCACCGATGGTGGCCACGCTGGTGATGTAAATGAAAACCTTGGCCGGTACCAGGTAATTTAAAACCACACCAACCAGCAGGAAAGCCGAGGAAACTAATATACCCACATAGGGAATGCCGGGGCGGGAAAGCTTCCCAAATACCGCCGGGGCATTTTTCTGCAAAGCCAGGTTATAAAGCATGCGCCCGGTGCTGAACAAACCGCTGTTACATGAGGATAATGCCGCGGTCATGACCACGAAGTTAATAATGCCGGCGGCAGCTGGAATGCCGATCTTGGAGAAGGTTAATACAAAGGGGCTGCCCTTGGTGCCTATTTCATTCCAGGGATAAATGGACATGATCACCAGCAGGGCACCAACGTAGAAAATCAAAATCCGCCAGAGCACCTTGTCAATGGCAGCGGGAATGATTTTTTCCGGGTTCTGGGCTTCACCGGCGGTGACACCAATAAGCTCCACCCCCAGATAGGCAAACATTACCATTACCAGGGCCATAACTACCCCGCTAAAGCCGTGGGGGAAGAAGCCACCATGGGACCACAGGTTGCTTATACCTACGGGCACGCCCTGATTGCCGAAACCGAAGAAAATCATGCCCGCACCCAGGACAATCATGGCAATGATGGTCACCACTTTAATCAGCGCGAACCAGAACTCAAATTCACCATAAGCCTTCACGTTGATCAGGTTGACCAGGGTCATGGCCACCAGGGCAATTAAAGCCGGTATCCACTGGGGCACCTGGGGCAACCAGAACTGCACGTAAATCCCTACGGCGGTTATCTCGGCCATACAGGTGACCACCCACATAAACCAGTAAGTCCACCCGGTCACGTGGCCGGCCAGAGGACCTAAAAAGGCGTTGGCGTAGGCACTGAAGGAACCAGCCACCGGATAGGCTACTGCCAGTTCACCCAAAGCTCGCATGATGATAAAGATCGCCACTCCGCCGATCAAGTAAGAGAGGGCAAGGGCCGGACCTGCCGTTTTAATTGCCGTTGCCGAACCTAAAAACAGTCCCACGCCAATGGCCCCACCAATGGCAATAAGCTGAATGTGCCTTTCCTTCAGGCCGCGGTGCAAACCTTCGGCATTTTTGTCCAGCATAAAACTACCTCCTTGTTGTAAGTAAAAGTAGTTGGCACCAGCCGTTTTAAAATCAATTATTTTTTTTACCATTCACCCCCCACCCAGTAAAAAATGGTTGGAACCTGTTGTTTGGAATTCCCTGACTGGTAAGACTTAAATCAGATTTTCGACAATTTATCCCCCTGCCCTTGACAGTTCTAATACCACTCTTTGCGTATTTTTGACCAGTAAATTTCATGTACCAGGGAAAGCATTAATATTTTGTCCAACAGTGTTGTATTTTTGCCTTACTAATTCAACAAACCCGTTTTGGTAACCGGCTTAATGTGACCATCAATGTGCCAGCGGCCCTGCAGGAATTACCGGTACCCTTTTTAAGCCTGCAGCCCCTGGTAGAAAATGCCTGCATCCACGGGCTGGAACCTAAAGAGGGGCCGGGACACCTGATCATTACCGGGGAAATCGAGGATGGGATCTGCGAAATCAGTGTTACCGATGACGGCGTGGGCATTCCCCGGGAAGTACTGGCTGCTTTCAATGATAGTAATCAAGCCGGAACGGATAAGCCGCGGGGAATTGGTCTTAAGAATGTGGACGAAAGGTTGAAGCTCTATTTCGGTCCTCATACGGCGTTTCCCTGGATAGCCGCCCGGGTTGGACAAGGGTATGTTTGAAATTGCCTCCAGATCACATCTCATAGGACAATCCCGGGCCAGCAAAAGGCGTAACCGGAGCACCTTATTTTTTTCACCGTAGGGGAAGTGATTTATGTGTACAAAATCCTGTTAGCCGAGGACGAAGAACTGGAACGCAGATTTTTACGCCACCTGGTGGAAAATGCCGGCCTCCCCCTGGTCGTGGCCGGTGAGGCCACAAACGGCAGGGAAGCGGTGGAACTGGCTGAACTTCTCCAGCCTGAAATCATCTTCATGGACATCAAAATGCCTGGAACGGATGGCCTCGCGGCCACCAGGACGATCAAAGAGAAAAACCCCGCCTTGGAGGTGATCATTATCACCGCCCACGGGGAGTTTTCCTACTCGCAGCAGGCCATTAAATATAAAGTAGCCGATTACCTTTTAAAACCGGTATAACCGGATGAGCTGGCCGCGTGCCTGGAACAGGTCACGTCCCAGCTGGCCAAAAGAGCATCGGGAATCGAGGGGCTCCTGGATACCGCCCCTCCCCTTTATTCCCAGGTTGCCGACCTGGTAACGCCATCAAATACCTCGATCGGGAAGCTGCCATACGGGCCGGAAATGAACTGGTGGACGCCCGCCTGTTCAAACAGCGCACGGGCCAGAGTTTTATCGATTACCTTACCGAGGTCCGGCTTAACGAAGCCAAGGCCCTCCTGCTGGCCGGGGAAAAAACCATCGACCAGATTGCCAGCGCAGTGGGATTTAACAACAGCTATTTTACTGCCGTATTTAAAAAACGGGAGGGGGTTACCCCCTCGGAGTTCCGCCAGCGCCGGAGAGGTGACGGCTCCCGGGTTTGACCGCGGGGATACCCTGCTGGCACAGGGGGCATTCTTCCGGGGTGTAGCTAACCGCCGGAACGGTTAACAGTGCCCGGAGGGGCACACCCAGATCAACTGCCCCGTTGCTGCGGTCGACCAGTGCGGCGGCTCCCATAACCCGCGCCCCGGCTTCCCGGGCCACGGCAATCACTTCCCGCACCGACCCGCCGGTGGTAATCACATCCTCCACCACCAGCACCCGCTCCCCGGGAGACAGCCCAAAGCCCCGCCGCAGGGTCATTACCCCGTTTTCCCTTTCGGTAAAAAGACTTCTGGCTCCCAGTGCCCGGGCCACTTCATAGGATACAAGGATGCCGCCCAGGGCGGGGCCAATTACAGTATCCACCCCCTCAAGCCCCGCATTCATCCAACCCCGGGCCAGTTCCCGGCACAACAACTCGCAATACCGGGGGTGTTCCAGCACCCGGGCGCACTGGAAATAACGGTCGCTGTGGCGGCCGGAAGTAAGCACAAAGTGACCGGTAAGCATGGCACCGGTTTTTTTAAAGATGGAAAGAATTTCTTCACGGCTGAGCAAAGCTAATTCACCTCGAATGTCGATTTAGAGAATATTATACCAGTTCATTTGCTTAAGGAATGCCCCACAGGCACAAATCATATAATAAATAATGCCGCATTGACCCGCCCGCCAAAGAGGAGGCAGGCTAATGGGTAGACGGCGTGGAGGATTGATGTCCGACAGGCTGAAATACGAATTAGCCCAAGAACTGGGAGTAGCCGACCTGGTGCGCAGGGAGGGCTGGGGCAGCGTTTCCTCGCGGAACTGCGGTTACCTGGTCCGACTGGCCATCGAAAGGGCTGAGCGGGCAATGACGCAGGGACAATAGCGGCAGGGGGTTGCGCTATAGAAGCGCACCCTCTTTTTATACATTCGCTCCCATTTCATCCAGTACAGCCCTGGCGGCTTCTACCGGGTCCGGAGCGGCAATAATGGGGCGGCCCACCACCAGATGACTGGCGCCGGCAGCCAGGGCACCGGCAGGGGTTACAATTCGTTTCTGGTCGCCGCCGGCGGCCCCGGCGGGGCGGATACCGGGGGTAACGATTAAAAAGTCTGGTCCGCAGGACTGCCGGATGGCCGCCGCTTCCTGAGCTGAAGCCACCACGCCGTCCAGGCCGCACTCTTTAGCCAGCAAGGCCCAGGCCACCACCCGGTCCAAAATAGGCCCGGAGAGACCCAGTTCCCGGTTAAAAGCAGGCTGATCGATGCTGGTAAGCACGGTAACGGCAATGACCAGCGGTCTGGGAATGCCCAGGGCCGTCGATTCCTCCCTGCAGGACTCTACCGCTGCCCGCATCATGGCGCGCCCGCCGGCGGCATGGACGTTGAACATGGCCACCCCCAGCCTGGCGAGAATCCGGGCTGCCTGGGACACGGTATTGGGGATATCGTGCAGTTTTAAGTCTAAAAACACTTTTACTCCCCGCCGGCACAATCCCTCCACCAGCGCTGGCCCCTGGCTGTAAAACAGCCGCATGCCGATCTTGAACATGCCCGCCCAGGGCTTGAGCTGTTCTACAAGATCAAGGGCCTGTTCCCTAGACTCCACATCCAGAGCAACAATTAACTTTTTCCTGCCCTCGTCGATGTTCACAAAAACCCTCCTTAAACGGGACGGTGCGCCGGTCTCCGCCAACCCCGGTGTGCCGTGCAGACCGCTCGCCAGGGACCGGGCCGTCCCTTGTGACCTTCTTTCTAGCGGCAATGCTACCATTGCCGGCTGACGCTTTATAAGTCTGCTTTGGACTGTTGTTACTAGCTCCGACATAACTCCTTACCAGAGATTACATGTGGGCCGCCCCGATTAACTCTTGAATGTCTGATACCCTTTCTTCCACTAGAAACTTTTCAATCCCATCAATAATGTCCATGGTGGCCCGGGGGTTGATGAAGTTGGCCGTCCCCACGGCTACGGCGGTGGCCCCGGCCATGATGAATTCCAGGGCATCCTCGGCAGTAACGATGCCCCCCATGCCCACAATGGGAACCTTTAAGGCCTGGTAAACCTGCCACACCGCCCTTACCGCCACCGGCTTGATGGCCGGGCCGGATAGACCGCCCATGACGTTGGCCAGGGCCGGGCGGCGGCGGCGAATATCTATGGCCATGCCCAGGAGGGTGTTGATCATGGACAGGGCATCGGCCCCCGCCTCCACCACCGCTTCCGCCAGCCGGACAATACTGGTCACATTGGGAGAAAGCTTGACCACTACCGGAAGTCGGGTAGCCCCCTTTACTACCCGCACCACGGCTGCAGCCGAATCGGGATCGGCACCAAAGGCCAGGCCCCCCTTTTTGACATTTGGGCAAGAAATATTTACCTCCAGCCCCGCCACGCCCGGCACCCCGTCCAACCTGGCCGCCAGGGCGGCGTAGTCCTCCACCGTATCCCCGGCAATGTTCACGATTACCGGCAGGTCAAACTGCCTCAGGTAAGGCAGAGCTACTTCGATGAAGTAATCCACACCGGGATTTTGCAAACCAATGGCGTTCAGGATACCCGCCGGTGTTTCCACAATGCGCGGTGGAGGATTTCCCCGGCGGGGCAAAAGGGTGGTACCTTTGACCACAATGGCCCCAAGGCGGTTTAAATCAACAAAAGGGGCATACTCGAAGCCGAAGCCAAAGGTGCCCGAGGCGGTGGTCACTGGATTTTTCATCCGTATACCGGCAACGTCTACGGCAAGGTTCGGTTTGATCATAAAAACATCCCCTCTCTAGTCCCAGACCAGCTGCTCCGCCGGGAAAACCGGTCCTTCAACGCATACCCGCCTGTACTGGGAGGGTTCGCCGCCTTTGCCGGCGGTTTTACAGACGCAGGAAAGGCATGCTCCTACCCCGCAACCCATGCGCTCTTCCAGGGAAAATTCCCCGGGCACGTTATACCGGGCTAAAAGCGAAGCCGTTTGGCGCAGCATACCCCGGGGACCGCAGGCGTAAACCATGTCCACCCCTTCGCCGGCCAGCACTTTTTCCAGCAGGTCCGTAACGGAACCGTGGTGACCGCAGGAACCATCGTCAGTGGCCACAGCAAAGTCAAACGGCACAGTATACCCCTTCTTTCCCACCGGCAACTGGTCGGCACTGCGGACACCCACCAGCAAGCAAACCTGGTTGTTTCTGTGTACCAATTCCTGCCCTAAAAAAACAAGGGGAGCCACACCGATGCCGCCTCCTACCAGAATCACCCGTCGCCCCGGCTCCGGCAGGGTAAAACCACGGCCCAGGGGACCCATTACTCCAAGCCGCTCTCCTCTTCTCCTGGCGGCCAGCAAAGCGGTACCCCTTCCGACCACCTGGTAAAGAAGGAATAGCTCCCCCCTTTCCCGGTTTACCCCGTGGATGCTTAGCGGGCGGCGTAACAGGGGATCCAGGCCGTCGGTACAGCGTATGTAAACAAATTGGCCCGGAACGGCCAAAGAAGCGATCACGGGGGCGTAAAGGGTCAACCGGTATTGCCCCGGCCCCACCTGCTCCTGCTGTACGACACCGGCGGGTATATCAGCTACCATACAAACTACCTCCTGGTAATGAAAATTTTTCCGTGGGGGAATAGCGCAACAGGGAACTTGACGCTTGGCGGCGAATATTCCCTTCTGGCTTTGCCCCAAAATGACAGGTCCCCTGGGGATTGAGCAGTAATGTAGAAAACAAGCAGAAAAGGAGAGACGACATCATGAACCCTTTGGGGGTGGCTAGGCTGTTACTTCTATTCACTTTACTATGGTTTATCTCCTTTTCTCCGCCAGCTCATTCCGCCGTATCCTCTAGTTCGCATCCGGGTTATGAAAACCGGGTGGCGGTGCTGATGTACCACCACATCAGTGATACCGACCGGGGTCCGGCGGTTATTACTCCCCGGCTATTTCAAGCACATCTGGATACTTTGAAAAAGGAAGGCTACCATGTTATTTCCACGGAAAGGATGGCCCGGTTTCTGTCCGGGAAGGATACCATACCTCCAAAAGCTGTGGTCATTACCTTTGATGATGGGTATGAATCCTTCTATACTTACGCCTACCCGGAATTAAAAAAAAGAAATATGCCGGCCACCTGTTTTGTCATTGTGAAGTCGGTAGGTGACCCAAACGAGAGAATACCCAAGCTCACCTGGGAACAAATGCGGGAGATGCAGGCCCACGGCATGAGTTTTTACCCCCATTCCTATGACAGCCACTACCAGGCCAGGTTCGCCCCGGGCGTGCCTGCCAGCCGGCACATAAGGCCCGCCCTGGCAGGCCCAATCTGGCTGGGCAAGTTAAACCGGCGGGAAACACAGGAAGAATATGAAACCCGGGTGAGGACAGATCTCCTCAAGGCAAAAGAAGTAATGGAAAGGAAGCTGGGTCGACCTGTGGACCAGTTTTGCTGGCCCTACGGGGCGGATAGCCCCGCCGCAGCCAGAATTGCCCGCTCTCTTGGCTACAAGTACCTTTACTATATACGCAAAGGCTTAAACGACCCGCTCACCACCGACGGTTCCATCAGGCGGATCAATGCAGGCAGCCCGGACGTCACTCCGGAAATTTTGATCCGCAACATCAAAAGGTACTCCTTGCTTACTTCCGCCCGGCAGTGGTGCCTGGCCCTTTCACCCCTTTACCCGGCGCTGCTCGGGCCAGCCCTTGTAACCTTCGACTCAATTTAAAACGTTAAGTCCCACAAAAAGAAAGCGGAAAAACCCCGGGTAGTGCGCCCGGGGTTAATTGGTTCAATGAGCCAGCTGCTGGATGGGAGCCAGGTCCATATCCGCGCCTTCCTGGATGGAGATAAGCACTTCCAGGATGGCCCGGGCGGTATCCAGGGAGGTCAGGCAGGGGACGCCGTGTTCCACCGCTGCCCGGCGGATGCGGAAACCGTCCCGTTCCGGTGCCTTACCCCGGGTAAGGGTGTTGATGACCAGATGGATCTTCCCTGCCCGGATGAGATCCACGATATGGGGGGAACCTTCTCGCACCTTGTTCACCCGCTCCACTTCCAGACCGTTCTCCCGCAAGAAGGCCGCCGTCCCGGCGGTGGCACAAATGGTGTAGCCTAAACCGGCCAGGCTCTTTAAAAGGGGCAGGGCCTCTTTTTTGTCTTTATCGGCAATGGTGGCCAGGATGGTACCGTTCCGGGGGATGTGGTAACCGGCGGCCACTAGGGCCTTATAAAGAGACGCTGGATAACTGCTGTCCACCCCCATTACCTCCCCGGTGGATTTCATTTCCGGCCCCAGGGAGATATCTACCTGAAGCAATTTGGCAAAGCTGAATACCGGAGCCTTGACTCCGAAATACCGGCTTTCCGGGTAAAGTCCGCCGCTGTAACCCAGCTCCTTTAACTTGCGGCCCAGAATTGCTTTCGTGGCCAGGTTGACCATGGGAATGCCGGTGATTTTGCTCATATAAGGCACCGTGCGGCTGGCCCGCGGGTTGACTTCCAGCACGTAGACCTGTCCGTTGTAAAGCACGTACTGGATGTTGATCATCCCCCGCACGTTTAAAGCCCGGGCCAACCGGGTGGTGTAGTCCACCAGCTGAGCCTTTACTTCCGGGGTGATCTTGTTGGCCGGGTAGACGGCTATGCTATCCCCGGAATGAACGCCGGCCCGCTCGACATGCTTCATGATCCCCGGGATCAACACAGCCTCCCCGTCGGCTATGGCATCTACTTCCAGCTCCTCGCCCTGCAGGTACTTATCCACCAGCACCGGGTGCTCGGGGGTAACCCTGACCGCATTGGCCATGTAGTTGAGCAGTTCTTCATGGTTATAGACAATCTCCATGGCCCGACCACCTAGAACATAGGAGGGCCTGACCAGGACAGGGAAACCTATTTCCCGGGCGATGTCCACTGCTTCGCCCACGGAAAAAGCCGTCCTCCCCGGCGGTTTTGGAATACCCAGTTCCACGAGCAGTTGATCGAAACGCTCCCGGTCTTCCGCCCGGTCGATATCCTCCACCGCCGTACCTAAAATGGGGATGCCGGCTTTGGCCAGGGGAACGGCCAGGTTGATGGCCGTCTGGCCGCCAAACTGGACAATTACCCCCTCGGGACGTTCCTTCTTCAGGATGTTCAAGACGTCTTCAAAAACGAGGGGCTCAAAATAGAGCCGGTCGGCGGTATCAAAGTCGGTGCTGACCGTCTCCGGGTTGTTGTTAATGATGATCGCTTTTACGCCCTCTTCCCGCAGCGCCCACACCGAGTGAACCGAGCAGTAGTCGAACTCAATACCCTGCCCGATACGAATGGGCCCCGAGCCCAGGACCACCACTTTGCGTACAGCGGTGTTTTGCGCTTCGTCCTCATGATCGTAACAGGAATAGTAGTAAGGGGTAACGGCCTCAAATTCTGCCGAACAGGTATCCACCATTTTATAGACGGGCTTGATTCCGCAATCCTCCCGCAGGGCCCTTATTTTGGCCTCGTCCTGGCCGGTGATCTGGGCCAGGTAGGCGTCGGCAAAACCAATTTCCTTGGCCCGGCGCAAAAGGTCCGGCGTTAAGGCCGCCGGTCCCTGGCGGCGGATCTTCTGTTCCAGCTGCACAATGTTTTGGATCTTGTCCAGGAAAAAGCGGTCAATGCCCGTTAAGGCCCGGACCCTGTCCACAAGCATCCCCCGGCGCAAAGCCTCGGCCACCACAAACAGGCGCATGTCCTCAGCCCGGGACAGCTTGGTTTCAATCTCTTCATCGCTCAACTGTTCCATCTCCGGGACCAGAAGACCCGCCAGGCCGATTTCCAGGGAGCGTACCGCCTTTAACAGGGCGCCTTCCAGGGTCCGGTCTATGGCCATAACTTCCCCGGTGGCCTTCATCTGGGTGCCCAGGGTGCGGTCGGCCAGGGCAAATTTGTCAAAGGGCCAGCGGGGGAATTTCAACACCACGTAGTCTATGGAAGGTTCAAAGCAGGCATAGGTTTTACCGGTAACCGCGTTTTTAATCTCGTCCAGGGTCAACCCCACGGCAACCTTGCTGGACACCTTGGCGATGGGGTAACCGGTAGCCTTGGAGGCCAGGGCCGAAGAACGGGATACCCGGGGGTTGACCTCAATTACATAATATTTGTAGCTGTTGGGATCCATGGCAAATTGCACATTGCAGCCCCCCTCCACCCCCAAAGCCCGAATGATGTTCAGGGAGGCGGTGCGCAGCATCTGGAATTCCTTGTCACTCAAAGTTTGCACGGGAGCAACCACAATGCTGTCCCCGGTATGAATGCCCATGGGGTCGATATTTTCCATGCTGCAGATGATGATGCAGTTGTCGGCGCTGTCCCGCATCACCTCAAACTCGATTTCCTTCCAGCCCACCAGACCCCTTTCCACGAGCACCTGGTGAATAATGCTGGCCTTTAAGCCCCTGGTGACCGTGGCCTTCAGCTCGTCCATGTCATAGACCATGCCCCCGCCGGTACCCCCCAGGGTATAAGCCGGGCGGACCACCAGGGGAAAGCCGATTTCCCGGGCGAAGGCCACCGCTTCATCAACGCTTTCCACAATGGTGCTTTCGGGAATAGGCTCGCCAATGCGTTCCATGGTGTTCTTGAATTCTTCCCGGTCCTCGGCCCGGCGGATGGCTTCCAGGGGCGTGCCCAAAAGCTGCACCCCCTCGGCCTCCAGCACCCCCGCGTTGGCCAGCTGCAGGGCCATGTTCAGACCCACCTGGCCGCCCAGGCTGGGCAAAAGGCCGTCCGGTTTCTCCTTGCGGATGACCCGGGCAACAAACTCAGGCGTTAAAGGTTCGATATATACCCGGTCGGCCATGTTGGCATCGGTCATGATGGTAGCCGGGTTGCTGTTTACCAGCACCACTTCCAGACCCTCTTCCCGCAAAGCGCGGCAGGCCTGGGTCCCGGCGTAGTCAAATTCCGCCGCCTGGCCGATAACGATGGGCCCGGAGCCGATGACCATTACCTTGCGCAGTTCCTTTTTCAACGGCATGCTTTCCCTACCCCCGATGCATTAAATCAATGAACTGGTCAAATAGATAGGCTGATTCCCGCGGGCCCGGGGAGGCCTCGGGGTGATACTGTACCGAGAAAAGCGGCAGGTGCTTGTGCCTGATGCCCTCCACCGTACCGTCGTTCAGGTTCTGGTGGCAGACTTCCACGGGTAAACCGGCCAGGGAATCGGCATCCACCGCAAACCCGTGGTTCTGGGAGGTGATGTACACCTTGCCCGTAGCCAGATCCTTTACCGGGTGGTTGGCCCCCCTGTGGCCAAATTTCATCTTATAAGTCTTGGCCCCCAGGGCCAGGGCGATCACCTGGTGGCCCAGGCAAATGCCAAACATGGGTCGCTTCCCGATCAGTTCCCTGGTGGTCCGGATGGCGTAGGGAACATCCACCGGGTCGCCGGGACCGTTGGACAACAGGATGCCGTCGGGATGCAAGGCCAGAATTTCCCGGGCCGTAGTAGTAGGAGGCACCACCACTACCTCGCAATCCCGCTCCCGCAGGTGCCGGATTATATTCAGTTTGGAACCCAGATCTATCAAGACTACCCGGTACCCTTTACCTTCCAGGGTATAGATTTCCTTTGTGGCCACCTCGGGTACCAGCTCCTGCCCGGTCAGGTGGGGGCATTGTTTGGCCTTTTCCACCAGGAGGGCGGGATCGTTGCATTCGGTGCTCAGGACTCCCCGCATGGTCCCCTGGTTGCGCAGGTGGCGGGTTAAGGCGCGGGTGTCGATACCGGAAATGCCCACCACCCCTTCCCGGGCCAGGAAGTCAGACAGGCGGTAGCTGGCCCGCCAGTTGCTGGGACGGTCGCACTCCTCCCGCACCACAAAGCCACGTACATAGGACTTTTTCGCTTCGAAATCCTCCCGGTTGATGCCGTAGTTTCCAATCAAGGGATAAGTCATCACCACAATCTGGCCGCAATAAGAAGGGTCGGTGAGGATTTCCTGGTAACCGGTCATGGCGGTATTGAAGACCACTTCTCCCCATCTTTCCCCCCTGGCCCCAAAGGCCCGGCCGGTAAACACGGTTCCGTCTTCGAGTGCTAGTATGGCCTGCATCATCGTAACACCTCGCATTCTGGTGGTTATATGACATTATTCCACTAGCCGGTCGCGCCCCGTTCAGGCTATCACCGCCAGGTTACGGTTATAAACTACCTGGCCTCTGACGATGGTGGCTACGGGGAGGCCCTGCAAGCTCCTGCCGGCAAAGGGGGTGTTCCGCCCTTTGCTTGCAAAGGCAGCCGGATCCACCACTTCGGTCAGCTGCGGATCGATGATGGTTATATCGGCATCAGCCCCCACCTTGATCACCCCTTCCCGGAGGCCCAGGATGCGGGCGGGGTTCACCGTCAGCTTGCGGATGGCCTCCACCGGGCTTAAGACACCCGGTATCACCAGTTCCGTCCAGACCAGTCCCAGCGCGGTTTCCAGGCCCACCAGGCCAAAGGGAGCCATCTGGTATTCCACGTCTTTTTCCTCCAGCGTATGGGGGGCGTGGTCGGTGGCAATGACGTCAATGGTGCCGTCAGCCAGAGCTTCTTTCAACGCCGCCACATCCTCCTCCGTACGAAGGGGAGGGTTGACCTTGGTGCTGGTATCATAATCAGCCACCGCCCGGTCGGTAAGAGTGAAATGATGGGGAGTAACCTCGGCCGTCACCGGCACTCCCCGGGCCTTGGCCTCGCGGATTAGGCGCACTGAACCGGCGGTGCTGACGTGGGCGATGTGCAGGGGACAACCGGTGTACTCGGACAGAATGATATCCCGGGCGACCATAATTTCTTCGGCCGCAGCCGGGATGCCCGGCAGTCCCAAAACGGTAGACATGTAACCTTCATGCATCACACCGCCGGCAGACAGGGTTGGTTCCTCGCAGTGGGAAATAACGGGCAGCCCCACCATCCGGGCATACTGCATGGCCCGGCGCATTACCGCCGCACTGGCCACCGGCCGGCCGTCATCGGAGAGGGCTACCGCACCGGCTTCCTTCAAATCGGCCATTTCCGTCAACTCTTCACCCCGGCTGCCCCGGGTGAGGGCTCCGATGGGGTAAACTTTGACTAGGCCCGCTTCCTTTGCCCTGGCCTTGATGTAGGAAATAACCGCCCGGTTATCAGCTACCGGATTAGTGTTGGGCATACAGGCTACAGCGGTAAAGCCCCCCCGGGCCGCCGCCCGGCTGCCCGAGGTAATGGTTTCCTTGGCCTCAAAGCCCGGTTCCCGGAAATGAACATGCATGTCGATTAAACCTGGAGCAACCAGTTTGCCAGCAACATCCATTACAGCACCTTCCCCCGGTTCCAGACCGGGACCGACGGCGGCAATTTTCCCTTCTACAATAAGAATGTCAGCGGGAATCATCTCCCCGGCCTGGGGGTCAATCACCCGGCCGCCCTTGATGAGCAGTTTATGCATCCGGCATCCCCCCTCCACTCAGCAGGTACAGTAGAGCCATGCGCACGGCCACCCCGTTGGTAACCTGTTCGTTAATCACTGAGTTAATCCCGTCGGCCACCTCCGGGGCTATTTCCACCCCCCGGTTTATTGGCCCGGGGTGCATGACCAGGGCACCGGAACGGGCCAGGGCCAGTCTTTCCCGGTTGAGACCGAATAAACGGGCGTATTCCCTGATGCTGGGAAAAAGGCCCCGCTGCTGTCTTTCAAGCTGGATGCGCAGCATCATCACCACGTCGGCGCCGTCCAGGGCCTCCTCTATACGCGTACACACCTGGACGCCGGTGGCTTCTATCTCGGGAGGGATCATGGTAGCGGGACCACAAATCCGCACCCGGGCGCCCATTTTGGTAAAACCCCAGATGTTGGACCGGGCCACCCGGCTGTGCAAAATGTCCCCGATAATGGCCACGTTGAGTCCCGCCAGCCCTCCCTTTTTCTCCCGCACGGTAAACAGGTCCAGGAGGGCCTGGGTGGGATGCTCATGGGCACCATCCCCGGCGTTAATTACCGCCGCCCGGATGGTGCGGGCCAGCAGGTTTGGCGCCCCGGCCATGGGGTGGCGCAGGATGACCACGTCGGCGCCCATGGCCGCCAGCGTCCGGGCAGTGTCCTTGAGGGTTTCTCCCTTGACCACGCTACTGGTAGAGGTTGAAATGTTCACGCTATCGGCACTTAAATACTTGGCGGCCAGCTCAAAGGAGGTACGGGTGCGGGTGCTGGGTTCGTAAAACAACGTCACCACCGTCCGCCCTCTTAAGGTGGGCACCTTTTTAATGGCGCGCCCCAGGATCTCCTTCATGGGCACGGCCGTATCAAGGATCAGTTTTATTTCTTCCGCCGACAGGTTTTGCAGGCCGAGAAGGTCCTTGCGCTTCCAGTTCATCATGCCAAGCCTCCGCATCACCTAAAAATAAAGCCCCGCCCGGTATAAGTCCCGGAACGAGGCCGGCAAGCGCTGGGCGTGCCCTCCTTGCCGGCCTCTCTGGACCGTTGCTTAAAAGACGGCACCGGAGCATTTAATCTTTTTCTAAAATGAGCACCCTTTCTTCACCGTCGGTTTCCTGCAACCGCACCGCGACCACTTCCCGCCTGGAAGTGGGAACGTTTTTACCCACGTAATCGGCCCGGATGGGTAGTTCCCGGTGGCCCCGGTCAACGAGGACCGCCAGTTGAATCACCCGGGGCCGGCCCAGGTCCATAAGGGCATCCAGGGCCGCCCGGATGGTGCGTCCGGTGTATATTACATCATCCACCAGCACAATTTTTTTATCCGAAACGGGAAACGGCACTTCCGTACGGTGCACCAGTGGTTGCTGATCCAGGGTGGGCAGGTCATCCCGGTACAGGGTGATGTCCAGGGTGCCTACCGGGACGGTGCTGCCTTCAATTTCCAGGATCTTCGCCGCCAGCCTTTCCGCCAGGGGCACCCCCCTCCGGCGGATGCCGATCAGGGCCAGACCCTCCGTTCCCTTATTGCGCTCAATAATTTCGTGGGCTATCCGGGTTAGTGCCCGCCGGATTCCCTCTTTATCCAGGATCTGGGCCTTGTATTTCATTACCCTTCCCCCTCTTGCCCATAAAAATACCTGCTTGCCACCGGCAAGCAGGCATAGTCAACGCTTTACTCCCATGTCCTATGTTCCTTGCCGGCCTCACGGGACCGACTTCAAGGGCTTTTATTGTCACTCCTTATGAGGATACAAAAATCCACGCCAAATGTCAAGTGATAAACTAAAGGAGCTATTTGCGTTGTAAACATTTTTGCCCTCTGGGAGGCTAACGCCCATACCAGACATGGACGTTTTCCAAGGCATAGGACAGGGAGAATAACCTTATATTGGGACAAGTGGCTTATATATCCTTTACCACCCCTGTCAAAGGGCATACTTACCCTAACACCCCCTTGGGGGGGTGCCCTTCCCGTAGTGTAATTTTTCCGATTGGTCCTTCTCAGGCCGCCTTTACCAGGCTTCTCAAATTTATTCCTTGTTTTTGTCGTAGCCGGCCTACGGCCATCGCCAGCATCACCATCAGGGCCAGTGCACAACGCAGCTTCATCTTTTTCAAACCCCGGATAAAATGCTTTTCAAATCCATAGACTTCATCCAAACGGGCATTTACCCTTTCCACGGCCGTACGCTTCTTATAGGTTGTCTTCCATTTGTAACTGGACCGCGCTAAGGGCGTGAAGACCCGCCGGTCCTCTGCCAGAGGAATACGTACTCCACCCCTTGCGGAACACTGCTCCATTCCCCGGCACTTCACCCCGTAGTGCCGGGCAGGACAGCGATATTTCAAGGTTCCCCGGTCCTTTTCAAATCCCCCGAAAGCCATCTCGCGACGCTTGTTTGTTTCGGGACAGTGGCAATAAACAGTTTGCGGTACCCCCGGAAAGCTCTGCGTCTGCCTTTCGCCCCGTTCCTGCCCATTTGCGTTTGGAGCACGTCTTTTGCTGGAAGGAGCGCCGGGTTTTGAACCCTGGCTACACCATTCAGTACCAGAAACAGACCTACAGGGTGGTGAATACCAAAGGTGTTCCGGTCATTCCTTTGCGCACGGTGGTGGAGGTGCACAGGCTCGCTGACGGCAGTCTCTTTGTTGGCTGGAACGGCCACATTTACCCCCTTGAACCGATTCCGGCGAGTTCCTTGTCACCGAAGAATAAAGAAGCTGGGAAAAAGGGCGGGCAGTCTATGGGCAGAAAACCAGCCCCCGACCACCCATGGCGCAAGCCATGGAAATCAAGTCAGATCAATCATGGCGTCAGTTTTTAGCATGTTCTTTGATGAGCCCCTGAGGCCTTCCCCTGGCGGCGCCGAAGGGGAGTCTTGATAGCCGGGGACCCCTCACGTGGTACAATGGACTACCTGACGGGGGTGTGCTACGTCTTTGTTGCATGTTCCCCGGAGCCGCCCCGTCGGCATTTTTAACTTAACCACGTGAGGGGTGGCTGTCAAGACCGCCGCCTTATTAAAAACCAGGAGTGACATTTTCTTAGCCCAGATGAATGAGATAAGTAATGTGTCTGAGTGACATTTTCACTGACGAATTTCACTGACAAAGTCACTGACGCTTGACAGTGATAAACTAAAAAAACTGCTACATCCGGTTAACACCGATAAAGATCAGGGCGACTCCCAGCAGGATAATGGCCATGCTGGAAGGGGAAACTTTACCCGCCAAGCCCACCAGTCCCAGGCTGGTAGTTGTAAGCAGTACTGTTGGACCCACAAGGGCCAAAAGACTATTTATTTTAAAAGCCGTTTCCACCCGGTTAAAGTGCAACATTAATATGGCCGCGCTAAATTCAATGGATGAAGAGAGCAGCCGTAAAAGAGCCATACTTAAAACGATGCGGTCCAGGAACAGAAACATAAAATCCCTCCTGCCGGTTTTTACTAAAATTTCATATGCCCGGCGGCATGGATAAATGCATAGGCGAGGTTGGAGGCAGGGAAAACTTTTGGCGAAAGGATGGGATAGTCATGAAGCCGCAAAAAAATACCCTGGTGCTGGCTGCCTTAAGTGGGGTGCCCTTTATTATGGTTTTGGGCAATTCCATGCTCATCCCGGTGCTGCCCGCCATCAAGGAAACACTGCACCTCACCCAGTTTAAGGTCAGTCTGTTGATCACTCTCTTTTCCATCCCCGCCGGAATTGTCATTCCGCTGGCCGGCTTTTTGTCCGACCGCTTTGGCCGCAAAAATGTAATTGCGCCGGCGCTGATCCTTTACGGTCTGGGCGGCATAGTAGCCGGCCTGGCGGCCATTTTCCTGAAAAATCTGGCTTATCCAGCCATTCTCGGGGGGCGCATTTTGCAGGGCATCGGCGCGGCCGGGACTGCCCCCATTGCCATGGCCCTTACCGGGGACCTTTTCACCGGTAAGCAGCGGGGCATCGCTCTGGGCATCATCGAAGCCGCCAACGGCCTGGGCAAGGTGGTAAGCCCCATTCTAGGGGCCTTGTTGGGACTCATCACCTGGTATGCCACATTTCTTTTTTTCCCCCTGGTGGTTATTCCAGTGGTACTGGGGCTATGGTTCCTGATCAAAGAGCCGGAAAGCAACCGGCAGGCACAAAGTGTAAACCAGTATTTAAAATCCATCGCCCGGATTTTTGAGAAAAAATCCGCTATGCTGCTTACTTCCTTTCTGGGTGGGGCTGCAGCGTTACTCATTCTTTTCGGAGTGTTATTTTTTCTCTCCGAACACCTGGAAACGATTTTCCGGCTAAACGGAGTGCGCAAAGGCGGGGCTCTTGCCATACCGGTTCTATTTATGAGTACAACTTCTTACCTCACCGGCCGGATCATTAAAAAGCGCCTGGCATTAATGAAATGGCTGGTGGTGGGAGGTCTGGCCTTGATTGGCGGGGCTTTAACCATGATAGGTTTTTATCGCACCACCTATCTATTTTTTATCGCCATTTCCCTGGCCGGCATCGGTACCGGCCTGACCCTCCCCTGCCTGAACACCATTATTACCAGCTCCACGGCCACGGAAAGGCGGGGTCTGGTCACTTCGCTGTACGGCGGTGTACGGTTCGTGGGTGTAGCCCTGGGTCCTCCCCTTTTCGGCCTGTTAATGGGTTACGGCCTGCCCTTCATGTTTTGGAGCATGGCAGCCCTGGCGGGGGTTACTGCTCTGCTGGCCGCTTTTTTGATCCGGGTAAGGGACATGAAAGCACCCACGGCGACGGAAGAAAAAAATCGCCCCGCTCTTTATACCCCCCAACCGGCCTATGGACTGGCCGCGCACAAGCCCTGGAATCCCCCGGATGAACGGGGACCATGACCTCTAGTGGATACCATTGGCAGTTTTACCAGGGTAACCTTTCCCTCCCCGCGGTAATATTTCTATGAATGGCTAACTTTTGCGGGCCTGGGAAGGAGGTGTCCGACAAAGCACCTGCAAAAACAGGTGCATTGCCATCCGCGAAAGGAGCTTGAGAGCATGAGCGAACAGGAGGGTACCCGGACATGGCAGGCATTCCTTAGCTTTCCCCTGGGTAAGAGACTGGAAAAACCGCGGCAGCAGGGCTTGACCATGATCATTGACAAGGGCCTGGGCCTGGTGGAAACAAAGGACATCTTGCATGTATGCGGTCAATACATTGATTTCTTCAAGCTGGGATTCGGTACTCCCGCTTTATACGCTCCGGAGGTGTTAGAGGAAAAAGTTCATCTCGTCAAGTCCTTTGGCATAGATATCTACCCCGGGGGAACATTCTTTGAGGTGGCCATACTACAGGGAAAAATTGAGGAGTACCTGTACCTGGCCAAAACCATTGGCTTTACAGCCATCGAAGTATCCGACGGCACGATCACCCTGCCCCACGAGATAAGGGAAAAAGCCATTGCCCGGGCCGCCGATCTGGGTTTTAAGGTATTAACGGAAGTTGGCAAAAAGAATGAGGAACACCACTCAGTCCAGCATTTAGTAGAGCAGATCCGCCGGGATCTCCAGCACGGGGCTTACCGGGTCATCCTGGAAGGCCGGGAGTCGG
Source organism: Desulfofundulus luciae (assembly GCF_030813795.1). Taxonomy (NCBI): domain Bacteria; kingdom Bacillati; phylum Bacillota; class Clostridia; order Eubacteriales; family Peptococcaceae; genus Desulfofundulus; species Desulfofundulus luciae. Next base: position 101,017 of record NZ_JAUSUX010000005.1, read on the forward strand.
GTATCAACGTGGGCCTTTATGATGGCCAGGGGCGGTTCATCCAGGAGGAACTGGAGGAACTGCTTTGCGGCATCGGCGATCCCCGCGTGCTAATCTGGGAAGCGCCGCGCAAGAACCAGCAGGAAGAATTGATCCTGCGCTTTGGCCCCAACGTCAACCTGGGCAACATCCCCCCCAACGAAGTCCTGGCCCTGGAAGCCCTGCGGGTTGGTCTCCGGGCCGATACACTCAAAATCACTTTATAACGTATAAGTTATTTGGATAACCAGCCAATTTATAAAGCCTCCCAAAAGGCATCCCCGGGGCTGTTCCGGTGAAAAGCAAAGCCGCCTCTGAGGCGGCTTTGCCCCTTACTGGTAATATTGCCCATGGCTCGCACATATTTTAGACCAAAGAAACTTTAAAGAGGGGAAGGCCATGCCCGGAGTCACCCTATTGGTCACGCTGTTGTTGATCGGCATTGTCGCTCGCTCCAATCTCATTGCCATGGCAGCCTGTGTTTTGCTCATCATCAAGCTCGCTAACCTGAATTTTATCTTACCTCTGCTCGAAAAGCGCGGTTTGGAGCTGGGCCTGTTGTTTCTTTTGCTCTCCATCCTGGTACCCGTAGCCACGGGCAAAATCAGCGAGCGGGAAATGCTTTATAACCTTACCTCCCTGCCCGGGTTGCTGGCTCTATTTGGCGGGGCGCTGGCCACCCATCTCAATGGGGAGGGATTGAAGCTCCTGCAATTGCAGCCGGAAATTATCTTTGGCCTGATGATCGGCTCGATTTTTGGTATTGTCTTTTTAGGCGGCGTGCCTGTGGGTCCCCTCATGGCTGCCGGTATTACCGCCCTTTTTATGGAGCTGGCTGCCTGGTTAAAGCACTAGCCCTGACGCAACCGGACAAGGATATCCGCCAGTTCCCCGGGCAATGGGGCGGTAAACTCCAGATATTCTCCCCGCCTGGGGTGGTGAAAGCCCAGTGTTGCCGCGTGCAAAAACTGGCCCTGCAGACCGAAGTGGGGCCGGGACGGCCCGTATTTTAAATCTCCCACCAGGGGATGTCCCAGGTAGGCCATGTGGACACGGATCTGGTGAGTCCGGCCGGTTTCCAGCTTTAGTTCCAGCAGGGTATACTGGCCGAAACGCTCCAGGACCTCATAATGGGTTACGGCTTGGCGCCCCCTCCGGCTCACCACGGCCATGCGCTGCCGATCCCGGGGGTGGCGGCCAATGGGAGCATCCACCATACCCCGGTTCTCCTTGAAGTTTCCATGGGCCAGGGCAATGTAACGTCTGGTGACCCGGCGGTCTTTCAGTTGCCGGGCCAGCTCAAGGTGGGCAAAGTCGTTTTTAGCCACCATAATCAGACCCGATGTATCTTTATCCAGCCGGTGCACGATACCGGGCCGCATTACACCGTTTACCCCGGACAGGTCCCGGCAATGGTATAAAAGGGCGTTTACCAGGGTTCCACTGTAGTTCCCTTCCGCCGGGTGCACCACCATACCCCGGGGTTTATTTACCACCACCACATCCCCATCTTCATAATAGATGTCCACGGGGATGTTTTCCGGAACCACTTCCAGTTCCCGGGGCAATGGTATTTTCAGCACCACCTCATCCCCCGGCTTAACCCGGTAACTTGGGCGCGCGGGCTCACCGTTTACCGTTACCTGCTGCTCGGCTATTAATCTCTGGATATGGGAACGGGAGAAATCTGGATTTTCTTTAGCCAAGAAAACATCCAGGCGTTCCCCGGCATTTTCCTCCTCCACCCGATGGTAACTAATCTTCATCGGGCCCCACCCTTTCACGTTCCCTTTCCCGGTCCTCCCGCCAGAATGCAAAGATCAGCAAAAAGACCCCGATTACTATGGCCGTGTCCGCCAGATTAAAAACCGGCCATACCCGCAAGTCCAGAAAATCCACCACCAGCCCAAAACGGACCCGATCGATGAGGTTGCCCAGGGCACCCCCCATGACCAATCCCAGGGATAAACGAAGCATGTGCCGCCCAGGGGAAAGGCGCAGTGCGACAACCAGCGCCCCGGCCACGACGAGCAGGGTAACCGCGATAAAAATACCGGTGCGGTAGGCAAATAGGCCAAAGGCCGCCCCCGGATTGCGTATGTAGGTTAAATGAAAAATGTGCGGTATTATCGGAACGGATTGCCCCTCCCACATCAGGCGCTGAACCAGTTCTTTGGAAGCCTGATCTAACACAAGAGTAACCAGGGCGGTTAACCAGAAAGGCAACTTTGCTCCCCCTTTATAATCCATGGCCATACGAGCCTTAACCCGCTAGGCCAGGCACTTTCCCCCCTGTGCCCCAGCATATAATACCATGAAAACGGGTTGGGGAGCAAACCTGGCCTTATTTTGTTAATGCAAACACCAGTTCTCAGGGCGGCAAGGGACAACCGTCAGATCGTAGCCGGCAACGGTACCCTGACGCTAAGGACTCCCGGTGCAGCCCTCCACAACGGGAAAGGGGACTACCGCATGGACGGCCTGGCAAAACTTAACTAATTCAAAGGAGGATCAGGGTGATTTTTCGCGAATTTTCAGTATGTATGCATATACGTCAAGAGGGAGTGGTTGCATGCTTAAGGTGGTTAAAAACAGTCCCACTCCCCGGGGAATAACCCGGGAGCAGTCCCTTTTCCGCTCAATTGAAGCAGCGCTGTTCCAGCACCCGGCCGTAAAAGATGCAGCCGTGGATTTGGTATGGGACAAAAAAGGCCGGCCGCTGCTGGTGGCTTATGTGGTACCGTCTACCCCCGAACTGTCACCGGCCGCACTCAAGAATTTTATCTGCCGCCGCCCGGAAATCCCCTGGAACAGGCAGCCCAGGCGCTATCTTCTGGTACCTGCCATCCCCCGCACTCCCAGCGGCAAATTGCAGCGGCAGAAGTTAATTAATTACTATACAACAGTCCATTGACTCGAGCAATAGAAAAAACCTTTTTAGTTCAAAATAAAAAAGGGGTGAAAAAGAGCATGAACTTTTCCTTTAGCGACCTGTTGTGGATTTTCTTTATTCTATTGGCCTTTCTACCCGCCTCCCGGCAATACCGCCTGGAAACCGTACGGCTGCGCCTGATCCGGAGCCTGGAAAAGAAGAGGGGTAGCCGGGTAATCACCTTGATCCATCGCCAGGAGTCACTGAGTTTATTAGGTTTTCCCATATCCCGCTACATAAATGTGGAGGACTCGGAGGCAGTTCTGCGCGCCATTCGCCTGACCCCGGACGATATGCCCATCGACTTAGTCCTGCATACGCCGGGCGGATTGGTGCTGGCGGCAGAACAAATTGCCCGGGCGCTGCAAAAGCATAAAGCCAAAGTGACAGTCTTTGTCCCCCACTATGCCATGAGTGGTGGAACCATGATTGCCCTGGCTGCCGACGAGATTATGATGGACGAAAACGCCGTTCTCGGTCCGGTGGACCCGCAACTGGGCGATATGCCGGCGGCATCCATTCTGGAAGCGGTACAGATCAAAGGCCGGGAACGGGTGGATGACCGCACCCTGATGCTGGCCGACATTGCTTCCAAGGCCCTGAATCAGGTGGAGGAATTTGTTTACCGTTTGCTGGTGGAAAAAATGTCCCCGGAAAAAGCCCGCCGGATCAGCCACCTGCTTACCAGCGGCCAATGGACACACGATTACCCCCTTACCTGTGAGCAACTGCGGGAACTGGGCTTCCCGGTGTGCGCCGAGCTGCCGCCGGAAATCTATGCCCTGATGGACCTCTACCCCCAGCCGGCCCAGCGCCGCCCGTCGGTACAGTATATCCCCCTGCCCTACACCCGGGAAACTCAGTCAAACGACCGGTAGTGGGCGTTTTAATATCTCCCTCTTCCCACCTTGCAATGCAAATTAGCCAGTTAATCACCGGCATTTTTTTATTGCAGGTAAAACAGCCACAGGTAAAGGGTGGAGATGACAATTGATATAATCATCAAAGGAAAGGCTACCTTCATAAAGTCAACAAAACTTATAAAAATCCCCCGCTTTTCGGCCATACCGGCCACCACCACATTGGCCGAAGCCCCGATGAGGGTACCGTTTCCCCCCAGGCAGGCCCCCAGGGAAAGGGCCCACCAGAAGGGTAGCAGGGACGGCAGGTGACCAAGGCGGCCCATGTCCTGGATTAAAGGGATCATGGTGGCTACAAAGGGAATGTTATCTATAAAAGCGGAAGCAATAGCCGAAAGCCAGAGGATGAGCATGGCCGTGACAGCCAACCTGCCGCCGGTGAATTGCAGGGATTCACTGGCCAGGGTTTCGATTACCCCCGTCTCTACCAGTCCCCCCACCAGGATAAACAGCCCGGCAAAGAAAAAGATGACCGGCCACTCCACTGCCTGAAACACATAGGCGGGATCTTCTCTGGTGATTAACAGCAGCAAACTGGCTCCGGCCAGGGCGATGGTGGCGCTTTCCAGGTGCAGATACTGGTGCCCAAGAAAGCCCAGGATGGTCAGGGCCAGCACCGCCAGGGATTTTTTCAAAAGCACCCTGTCTTTGATCTGCTCATTTTCATCAAGCTGCATGATTCCAGCTTTCAATTCCGGGAATACCACCAGTTGTCGCCGGTAAATCAGCCACAGGCCCGCCACAGTAAAGAGATGAATCACCACCACCACCGGGGTAAGACCGACCAGAAAATCAACGAACCCCAGGCGCGCTGCACTGCCGATCATAATGTTGGGCGGGTCACCGATCAAAGTGGCCGTCCCGCCGATATTGGATGCCAGCACTTCAGCAATAAGAAAGGGCCGGGGATTGATTTTTAGCTGCCCGGCAATGGCAAAGGTTACCGGCACGATCAGCAGTACCGTGGTCACGTTGTCCAGGAAGGCCGAAAGAATGGCGGTGACCGTGGCCAGGTAAACCATAATGGCCGCCGGTTCCCCCCGGGCCAGCCTGGCCGCTTTGATGGCCAGGTATTCAAAAACTCCGGAACGGCGGGTAATGCCCACAATAAGCATCATGCCCACCAGAAGGCCGATGGTATTAAAATCAATGGCCTTCACTGCCTCTTCCTGGGAAACGATTCCGGCCAGGATCAGAATGGCCCCGCCCGACAGGGCTACCACGGTGCGGTGAATTTTTTCCGCGATAATCAAGCCGTAACTGAGCAGGAAAATACCGACGGCCAGCATAACCTGCAGATTTGGAAACGCCAATTGATTGCCCCCCTGTTAACTGATCAAAGTAGCGCCAAATCCCTGGGCGGCTGCCTCTCCTCTGGATAGACTTTCCGGCAGATTCAAAGAGGATTCGACAGGCCGGCGGGTTTCCCTGCCGGTGGATAAAAAAGAGTCCGGCAATCACCGGTCTCTGGTCTGGCATGGCTGCCCCCGGCACACAGCAAGGGCCTTTTAAGTGAGTGCCGTGCGGCAATCACTGCAGCGGATTTTCCGGCCTGGTTTCATCCCCGTCCCGGAAAGGCCACGGGACGGCCATACCATCCCTGCACCCCTGAAGGAGGGATAAATCTAAAAGCCCCTCATCCACTTCCCGGGACAGGGGGGGACCGTAGGCCAGGCGGTAAAGGTCGGCCATCTCGGCTACCAGGGGGAAGCGGGGGTTGGTGGTGGTGGTCTGATCGGCAAAGGCCCGGTCGGCCATTTCGGGGATTTTGCGCTCATATTCTGAACGTTCAATTCCGAGATCAGCCACGGTGAGGGGCATATCCAGCTCCTTTAATAGCTGGAAGATGGCCCCAATCAGGCTCCTGACCCCCTCTTCCACCGTTCCCGCCGGCAGACCAAGCAGGCGGGCCAGCTGCCGGTATTTTTCCGGGGCGTGGAAGTACTCATACTGGGGAAAGGAAACAAACTTGGCCGGCCGGCTCGCATTGTAGGCCACCACATAGGGCAACAGGACGGCATTGGCCCGACCGTGGGGAATGTTGAAAGCGGCCCCAATTTGATGAGCCAGCGCATGGTTGACGCCTAAGAAGGCATTGGTAAAGGCCATGCCGGCGATGCACGAGGCGTTGTGCATTTTTTCCCGGGCCTTGTGGTCCCCGGCATTCCGGTAAGAACGGGGCAGGTAGTGGAAAACCAGTTCCACGGCTTTGGCAGCCATGGCATCAGTATAATCCGAGGCCATTACCGAAACATAGGCTTCAAGGGCATGGGTGAGCACATCCATACCCGTGTCGGCCGCCACCTGAGCCGGCATGGTGCGGGCAAAGTCGGGGTCGATGATGGCCACATCCGGGGTCAGTTCGTAGTCTGCCAGGGGATATTTTACCTGTTCGCCTTTGTCGGAAATTACCGCAAAGGCCGTCACTTCGGAGCCGGTGCCGCTGGTGGTAGGAATGGCCACCAACTGCGCCTTGCGCCCCAGCTTGGGATATTTGTAGGTACGCTTGCGTATGTCTATGAATTTGAGCTTTAGAAACTCAAACTCCACTTCCGGGTATTCGTAAAACAGCCACATGGCCTTGGCGGCGTCAATGGCCGAACCCCCTCCCACAGCAATAATGGTATCGGGACAGAACCGGTTCATCACCGCACAGCCCCGGCGTACCGTTTCCACCGAGGGATCGGGTTCCACCTCGTAGAAGACCTCGGTAACCACCCGGTTATTACGGTAGTTGAGATGATAAAGTACCTTGTCCACAAAACCAAGGCGCTTAATCTCCGGATCTGTTACGATAAAGGCCCTCTCCACGCCGGGCAGTTTGCGCAAGTATTGTATGGAACCGGGTTCAAAATAGACCCGCTCGGGGACCCGGAACCATTGCAATTTCGCCCGGCGCTTGGCCACCCGCTTAACGTTGATCAGGTTTTCCACACTGACATTGGAGGTGGTGGAATTGCTGCCCATGGATCCGCAGCCCAGGGTAAAGGAAGGCACGTTCACGTTGTAGATATCCCCGATGGCCCCGTGGGTGGCCGGCGAATTGACAATAATCCGCCCGGTGCGAATGCGGCGGGAGAACTCTTCAATGGCTTTTTGATCTTCGGAATGAATGACTGCCGTATGGCCCAGCCCGCCAAATTCCACCACTTTCTCACATAACTCTATTCCCTCGGCAAAACTTTCCACGATATAGCAGGAGAGGATAGGACTTAACTTTTCCATGGACAGGGGGTATTCCGGCCCCACCCCGGCCAGGCGGACTACCAGGACCCTTGTGTCCGGCGGCACGGCAAAACCGGCCATCTCCGCAATCCTCCGGGCCGATTGCCCGGCTACCCGGGGATTTAATGTGCACCCCCCCTGTTCCACGGCTAAGTCTTCCAGCAGGCGGGTTTCCTCATCATTCAGGAAATAGCAGCCATTTTCCTTCATCAGGGCAATAACCCGGTCGGCCACTTCCCGGTCAATGATCACACTTTGTTCGGAAGCACAAATTAAACCATTATCAAAGGTTTTGCTAATGATCAGATCAGTTACCGCCCGCCTCAAATTAGCGGTCTTTTCAATGTAGCACGGTACGTTACCCGGCCCAACGCCCAGGGCCGGCTTCCCGGTACTGTAGGCCGCCCGCACCAGCCCGGCCCCGCCGGTGGCCACAATTAAGGCCACGCCGGGGTGCCGCATTAAATAACCGGTGGTGTCGTAGTTGGGGTTTTCCAGCCAGGAAATGCAGTTTGCGGGAGCCCCGGCAGCCACCGCCGCTTCCAGCATGATCCTGGCTGCCGCGGCGCTGCAGCGCTGGGCTCCCGGATGGAAGCTGAAGATCACCGGGTTCCGGGTTTTGGCGCAAATCAGGGACTTAAACATGGTGGTGGAAGTGGGATTGGTTACGGGCACCACTGCAGCCACCACTCCCACGGGCTCGGCCACTTCCAGATACCCCTCTTCCTCGTTGTCTTCGATGACACCCACGGTTTTGGCGTATTTAATGCTGTGATAAACCGCCTCCGTGGCAAAAATGTTTTTGGTCGCCTTGTCTTCATAAATACCGCGGCCCGTTTCTTCCACGGCCATGCGGGCCAATTCCATATGTTTGTCCAGCCCGGCCAGGGCCATATTGAGCACAATGCGGTCCACCGCCTCCTGATCCAGGCGGGCAAATTCCCGGGCCGCCTGGTTGGCCTTTTCCACCAGGGCGTCAATTTCAGGAAAATTTCCCTGCTCAGCCACTTGCCGACACCTCCCCTCTCATTATTTCCAGTAAAAGAGGGAATATGCTTTCCCGAACGGATGGTTTCAACAACAAAAAAAAGCGGGGGGGGGGGGGGGGAGCCGCTTGCAGGTGTACCTGTCCCCCATGCTGGTCGCAGGTGGAGGGAAAAAGGGTAAAATTAATGAGTCACGCCGTTTTGCTTTGCTTTTCTTCTTTCCGAACCGCCTGCCTGTATGGACAGTGTTCTTCCATTTTATTTTCTTCCAGGCCGCACCCCCAGTAGGTATGACCTAAAAATAAGCGGCGATGCTTACACCAACTGCAAAAGGAATGGGTAACCTGCTCCTGGGTCATGTCCTTTGCCTTTATCATTTTCCACCATCCTCCTTTACCAGACTTAATCTTGACTTAATCTTGGATTCTAAAGATTCTGTTCAAAAAAACTCAGGCATGCCGTTTAACCCAGCCCAAGCGCTTTCTTTTTCCCGGCGCAGACTTCTCCCCAGTCACACCCCTCGCAGAAAGCCGTCACCCACTCTTTGGGCGTTGCCAGCAATTTGGCTTTTATTTCCTGCCAGAGCACCTTCGACCCAACTTCGATGCCGAGGTGCGTCGCCGCTTCCGCATCCATTTCCCTGATTTCTGCGTCTGCTCCAGGCTTGGCGGCGCACTTTTCTCCCTGGAGCGCCGGACAAGTCCGGCAGATGTCGTCCGCGCCTTCAACTACCGCTATTTCTTCTCCCTCCGTAGCCCTGCGCACTACGTCTTCCAGGTTCTCGACAAATTCCCGACTGTATCCCTCACCCCGGTAGAAGTGCAGGCAAATCAAGTGGTGACCCCTCAACCTGATCGTACAAACCGCCACCCTTCTTGGCCGATTTTTTTAAGCTACCCACCTATAGCATGCATATCTTACACAGCACATACCCACGCCGTAAGCCGCTTCCTCCCCGCTCCGGAACTCTACCCCTGTTTCATGGTTCTATCTCTCCGCCCATTGACAATCCGGGCGATAGCACTTCTTGGAGTTTGAGTTACTACCTGATTTTTTTCTACTTCCTATCGCAGGTTCCTCCTCTGGAACAGAAAAGTCTTTTTCTGCTACCGACCACGCTGTTTTTGAACCGGGCTTCTCCCGGGGGTATTCACGACCAGCTTATCCACCTTCCGGCCTGCCGCCAACAGTTTCTCATCTTCAGGTGTACATAGCATTCCACGGCTATAAGCTAGCTTTGTTAAACAGGCGGCTCCAGGGATTTGCGGCAACCCGGTTAATACCAGGTTGCTTTTATTTTGCCTGCAGGAAAGCTCAAAAGTCCCTGCCGGCAAGGTCGCCGCCGGCTGTTCGTCCAAAAACCAAAAATGCTCGCTGCTGCACCGATTCTTTGCCCTGCTGTACCCGCTACTTTGCGTTGATTATCTCGTGCAATATTCTGGACAAAATGCGATATGCTAATGGTGAGATTAGAGGCAATGGTTTTTTCCCGTAAGGGTGTGTTTGAGTAAAATATACCCTGACGGGCGATCCCTCCCTTGATTCAAGGTATAGGCTGTGTTTTCAGGAACGGTTTAAAACTTCAGGTAAAGGGGATGCTCCAGATGACCTGCCCGCTCTGCAACTGCATTTACACCGGCCGGCATATTTGCATGTGCGGAACCCCCCTGGAGGATGCCGGCCCGGTGGCCGATTATTACGGCCCCTACAGCCCTTACTTCAACCTGTCCTTTGAGGCGCCCGTCTGCGTGCATCTCTTTTCCTGCCCGGCCTGCGGCCGGGAGCGGAGGATAGCGGTGAGCACCGGCCATGGAGAAATGAAACACTGATTCCCCCCTTGACAGACAAAGGCCGACAGGATAAAATATACCCCAATGTGAACCAGTTAAGTATACTTTGAAATGAGGGGGCAATAAATGAGACTGAATCAGGCTACAGATTACGCTTTTCGAGCCGTGCTCTATCTGGCCCAGTTACCCCCTGGAGAGGTGGTCGAAGCGCAGGTCATCGCCAGGCGGGAATGTATACCCATGCGTTTCTTGTTAAAGATTTTACGCCTGCTCACCAAGGCTGGCATCGTAGATTCCTACCGCGGCGTAGGCGGAGGTTACGCCCTGGCCCGCCCCCCCGGGGAGATCACCCTGCTGGATGTACTGATGGCCGTGGAGGGACCGGTACAAATAAACCGCTGCCTGGTGGATCCTGACTTCTGCAGCAAACAGGGACCGCCCCACTGTCCCGTACACCGGGCCCTGGAGTCGATTCAAGAAACCATTATCCGGGAGTTTAAACACTATAATTTTGCCGAGCTGGCTGCCGGAATACGGGGACGGGATTAAAACCAGCTATTATGCTCCGGTCCGGTCCCCGCCGTGAGAAGTGACAGAAGGTTTCCTGCCCAACCGATATTTACTGGCCAACCCTGAGCAACCGACGCCCGCTCTTCAAAGGTCTGTTAAAAGGGGTTAGAACTACCACAATGGTGGCATTTATGCTCACTGGCCGGCAGCAGAGCAGTTAGAACAGATAATCTTGCAAAGAAGGACCGCCCTGGGTATCCAGGCCTGCAAACCAGTAAAAATCCTTTTGCCGTGAAAATTCCCCCGCACCCGGACAAAATAAAACAAAAAATGTGGAGGTGTTGCTGTTGGGGGATTATCATGTCACTCTATATGTATCACCCGATTGCGAGGATTGCCAGAAGGCACGGCGATTTTTAGAAAACAAGGGGATCAACTATGAAGAAAAAAGCATCCAGGATTCCGGCGCCAGAGGAGAGCTGCGTTACAAGACCGGGCGCACCGAGTGCCCCACCATCGATGTGGACGGCCATATCGTGGTCGGTTACCTGCCGGAAAAATGGGATCACCTGCTATCAGAAGGACCTTTGCGAATGACTTAATGAAGAGCAGAAAGGGATGGGATACCAAATAAAGGTGACCCTATCCTTTTTCTTATTGCGGAAATCCTTCCCTCCTGGAAGTACTCCCTGTCAAACAATGAAAATACTCTGCCAACCCGTAAAAAGAAAGACCGGGGAGCTTATCCCTTCCCCGGCCTTCCCCCTTTTAAATCCTTTTGCCCCTTCAGTCGTAATTTCCCTTCAAAGCTTTTTCTGTAACTTTCAACCATTGTTTAAGCTCCCATATCCTGCCACCTTTTAGATATTGCTCCAAATCACCCCAGCAATCCAGCAGCCCATCGGGCTTCAAACGTTCTAGTTCTTCCCGCACGGTTATACCCCAGGTGACGCCCAGGGTTTTAGTCCCGGCAGCCCGACCGGCCTGGATATCAAAATGACTGTCTCCCACATAGACGGTCCGGTGTGGTTGGGCATGAAGAATTTCCATGGCTTTGAGGATCGGATCGGGCAGGGGCTTATGCTTCTCCACGTCATGGGCGGTAATCATCACATCAATGTAGCGGTCCAGGCCGGTAAAGTTAACAGTCCGCCACGCACCTGTTTTCCCTTTGGACGTGACGATACCCAACTGGATGCCCTTGGTACGCAGGTTCTGGAGCATTTCCAGCGTGCCCGGGAAAAGCCGCGTATAACGGTCGTGATCACGGTGGTAGTGGTGTTGGTAACGCTGGATAAACTCTTCCGCCCTTTCCCCGGCAAAATGACGGGCAATGTCCACGATGGGACGGCCAATCCAGCGCATAACATCCTCATTGCCCCAAGGGATGCCCATTTCATCAAACACCCGCCGGTATGTATGCTTAATCAGGGGTAGGGAGTCGGCCAGGGTGCCGTCCAGATCAAACAAAGCCACCTGTATGCACATGGTTCATACCTGCCTTTCCTTCAACAGTATAGCATAACTGCCGGTTGATAAGCAGGTATTTTTTGCTCTACGGCGAATTTCAAAACCCAAAGGAGGGTTAATTGTGGCTATCAGCAAAAAGATTGCCGGATTTCTTTCCCAAGCTTCTTGGATCCGCAAAATGTTTGAAGAAGGAGAGCGGTTGCGCGCCTTTTACGGTGCCGACAAGGTGTATGATTTTACCCTGGGCAATCCCGACGTGGAACCTCCGGCGGCCTTTAAAGAGGAATTACGTAAACTGGCCGCAAACCCCATCCCGGGTATGCACCGGTACATGAGTAACGCAGGCTACGAGGAAACCCGCCGGGCAGTTGCCGAAGTGCTGGCCGAGGAAACGGGGTTACCTTTCAGCGCCCGGCATGTGGTAATGACGGTGGGTGCCGGAGGGGGATTAAACGTAGTATTAAAGACCCTGCTGGATCAGGGGAACGAGGTTATTGTACTAACCCCTTATTTCGTAGAGTACCGCTTTTATGTGGATAACCACGGCGGAGTAATTAAAGAGGTACCCACGGGTCCCGGCTTTCAGCCGGATCTGGCGGCCCTGGAAAAAGCTATTACCCCCAGGACAAAGGCGGTGATCATCAACTCACCCAATAACCCAACGGGGGTGGTATACGGGGTCGGCTGCCTGGCGGAATTGGGAAAGCTTCTGGATAAAAAAGGCGAAGAACTGGGCACTACCATTTTTTTAATTTCCGATGAACCCTACGCCAAAATAGTTTACGATGGGATAGAATTACCCAGCGTCTTCCATTTCACCCGCAACAGTCTTGTGGTCACCTCCCACAGCAAGGACCTGGCCCTGCCCGGCGAGCGCATTGGTTATATTGCCGTTCACCCGGAGATAGACGATTGTGACCTGCTGCTGGAAGGGCTGGTTTTCTGCAACCGCACCCTGGGATTTGTCAATGCCCCCGCGCTGATGCAACGGCTGGTGGCCAAATTGCAGCGGGAAAAGGTGGATATTGCCGCTTACCAGGAAAAACGCGACCTTTTGTATAACCACCTGGTTTCCCTGGGCTTTGAGGTGGTAAAACCTCAAGGGGCCTTTTACCTGTTCCCCCGCTCCCCCCTGCCCGACGACCTGGAATTTGCGCGGTTGGCTCAAAAATATAATATCCTGGTGGTACCTGGAAGCGGTTTTGGTTTGCCGGGCTACTTCCGCATCTCCTATTGTATAAGCAAACAAATCATCCTCAATTCTTTGCCCGCCTGGACAGAACTGGCCCGGGAACTTGGCCTTAAGTAAGCCGACGGTACGGTCGGCGGCCGGCCAGGCTGCCGACCTGATAAAAAATCAAAAGCCCTGCTGCACAAGCAGAGCTTCTCGAGGCAAATTTTCCAACCCGTTTTACTCCTCCACCAGCATCAACAATTTTTCATGCATATGCAGGTTCAACTGACGCATGACGCTGCGCAGAGTTTCAGGATCCCTTAAGACCAGTCCATCCGCCCACCGTTCCAGGAGGTACTGCACAAACTCCATAAACCCGCTGGCCAGGGTTAGCGTATACAATTCCCGGTAACGGTTGTTATCCGGCTGGCAACCAGTACCAAGGCTTTCTTTGTGGGTGAGCTTGAAATTGCGCAACTCCTGTTCTTCCCTGGTCCAGGAAACCACCCCGTCAATGACCTGCACTTCCTTGCCACAGGTGTCACAAATAAATTTAGCCAAATATAACCCCCCCTTATTCTACCCCCATAAAAAACACTTCCCTATTTTCCCTCACTCAGGTCTTTAAAAACTTTTCTTTTCAGTTTATATTTAGATATAAAAGATTAAACTCCTGCTCTCCTTTTAAAATGGAATTTTTCCCTTGGAAAGGCAAAAAATAATTTTTCTTTTAAGAAGGGGGCCAATTCATAATCAGGCGCGGCGTGAAAGATAAATAGTCGGCGCTGGTGAGATAAAAGTTGATGCCCCAGGCCTGATCGGGCAAACGGTAACGGCAAGCCCGGGCATGCAGGTGGCCGTAAACCACATGTTTTACGCCGTACTCTTGAAAAATTTCGATAAATCCGCTGTATTCGTGTTTTTCATTGGTTGGCATATAATGCATAATGACAATGATTTCCCCCGCTGGCCCCTGCACGCTTTCCAGGGAGTTCCGCAACCGGATGAGCTCGCGCCTGTAAATTTTCATATCTTCATCTTTGAAAAAAGCGCCGTTGGGGCACAGCCATCCCCGGGTACCGCAGATGACCAGATCACCCAGCCGTATGTGGTCGTTCTGGATCAGACGCATATTGGGAGGAGCCAGCGCCCGCACCCGGGATATACTCTGCCACCAGTAATCATGGTTGCCCTGTACGGCCACAATGAGTCCCGGCAGCAAACCGAGGAAATGTAAGTCCGGCCGGGCTTCCTCCAAACGCATAGCCCAGGAGATGTCCCCGCCTACCAGCACCACATCGTCGTCAGCAACGATCCGCGTCCAGTTTTCGTAGATGCGGGATGCATGAGCGGCCCACGACTCATCTACCTCGGCCATGGGCTTATATTCCGGACTGTCCCCCCAGTTCGCCGGATCCGGTGTCCTGGAAAAGGATAAATGTAAGTCGCTGATAGCATATATTTTCACTTTAGTCTCACTCTCCCACCCAGCGTGCCCTGGCCCGGGGCCGGGCGCTAGAAAAAGGGGGGGAACTTAAAGAACAAAGGGGTGTAACCCGGTGAATGAGTACAAACTCGTGGTGGTGGTCGAAACCCAGGAGCACGTTTACATTCGCCTGTTTGTCAACAATGTCCTTGCCAATCCCGAAGGCTTGATTCGCTTAAAGCATGCAGAACTGGACCAGCTATTTCGCGACCTGTTCAAGGGTTCCAGAGGTAAATGCATTAAGTGCTACTGTCAATACTCCCGTTAACCCGGCCCCAGCATTCCTCTTCGACACATCTACCCGGACTCCTGCTCCTGGCACGGGGAAAAAAAGATGCGACTTTCGGCAGAAGTCGCATCTTTTTCCGGGAACCGTTGAAAGAGGTTAGCCGTGAATAAGCGACGGCAGGCAGCGGGTGCACACCCAGAGGCTTTCGCCCCGGTGCCGGCAAGGGAGCAGGGGAATGCGGTCCTCGGTATTGCCACAGCGGAAGCAGGTTTGGGTAATGTAGGTTTTTTCCTTGCTCTTCAAGTGCTCGTGGGCTGCCTCTTCGGAAAAGGCCGGTGCTTCCCGCTCTTCAATGGAAAGGGCACCCACCGGACAAACGCCGATACAAAAACCAGCACCATCGCATAATTCTTCCCGAACTATCCTGGCCTTGCCATTCACAATTTGGATAGCCCCTTCGGCACAAGGGGTAACACACAGACCGCAACCGGTACATTTTTCCTCGTCTATGCGCACGATCTGACGTTTAGGCATCAAAAAACCCCCTCTTGCTAGATTACATTACTTCCTACCGTTAAAATAACCGATCTTGCCCGCAAACGCTGTGCGCTTCTTCCTCCACCGGCTGTGACTATTCTCACATTGCTTTAGAAAGTGGTCTATTAAACAACAGAGTCCCATATATATCAAAAGGGCCTAGAAAAGGTAGTGAAATATCAAAAGGGTCGTTAAATCCCAGGCGGTAAGGACGGCAGTAATCAATGCGGTGTGAAGCGGGTGACCAAAAATGCAAAAACAGCAGGAAACCATGCGTCTGTTCTGGACGGCCTGTGCCCTTCTGTTTGTTTTGGGCATGATTACGCAGCCCCAAACCGTCTATGAAGGAGCCGTCTACGGCCTTGGTACCTGGTGGAATATAGTATTCCCTTCCCTTTTGCCTTTTTTCATCGTCTCCGAACTGCTCATGAATTTTGGGATCGTGCATTTTATGGGTGTTCTTCTGGAACCGGTTATGCGCCCCCTTTTTAACGTCCCCGGTGCGGGATCCTTCGTCCTGGCTATTGGTTATACCAGCGGCTACCCCATTGGGGCCATGGTTACCGCCCGCCTGCGGGCCCAAAAGCTATGCACCAGAATCGAAGCGGAACGGTTAATGTCTTTTACAAACAACTCCAGCCCCCTATTCATGCTGGCGGCGGTAGCCGTAGGAATGTTTCACAACGCCTTCCTCGGTCCCCTCATTGCCGGAGCCCATTACCTGGCCAACCTTACCCTCGGCCTGGCATTGCGTTTTTACGGCCGTCGCGACCCGGAGGTAATCCCCCGGCCTACGGCCGACAGGAATACCTGGATTTTAAGACGGGCCCTGATCGAAATGGCCACCCGACAGCGCCGGGATAAGCGCACCCCGGGCCAGATTATTGGCGATGCCGTAAAAAATGCTATCAATAATCTTTTAAATATAGGCGGTTTTATCATTCTCTTCGCCGTAATTATTCGCCTGCTCACCCAAGCGGGTTTCATTGACTTAGTGGCCCGGGCATTAGGGCTGGTACTGGTGCCTCTCGGCCTCTCGCCGGCAGTACTCCCGGCCCTGGCCAGCGGACTGTTTGAAATGACCACGGGTACCAAGCTGGCTTCGGAAGCGGCTGCCCCTTTGCTTCACCAGTTGATTGCCGTAGCCATGATCCTGGCCTGGAGTGGCCTGTCCATACAGGCCCAGGCGGCCAGCATGATCGCCGGAACCGACATCCGCATAGGCCCTTTTATACTGGCACGGGTAGCCCATGCCATCCTGGCCGCCTTTTATACCTGTCTGATGTTTGGCCCGGCTGCAACTTTAAACCAGTCTTTGATCCAGCCTGTTTTTGCACCGCTTCTCGCCACGGTTCAACCCGTTTCCCTTTGGAGAGCAAGTCTTATCTCCCTGTTCCTGCTCCTTCTATCCCTGGGTCTCATGATTATGCTGGCTGCGGTGCTGGTCATACTAACCCACATACGCGTCATTGTACTCCGTCCTAGATAATCTTGACAGTTTTTCTGGCAATTGCTTATAATAGTCTTAAAATAACATAGAAAATTATGGTTTTGGGGGTTTTCTCCTCGCCGGACGAAGTTTTGCATTGAATATACCCGGCAGCAGAAAACCAGCCGGGATTACTATTTTTGGGGAGGTGTCAGTGTGAGAGTTGCTATGTTACACTGGGCTTTTCCCCCGATTATCGGCGGGGTGGAAAGCCATCTGGCCATGTTGTGTCCAGAGCTTGCCCGCTACGGTTGCCAGGTAAGCCTGCTCACCGGGTCCACCCTGGAAGGAGAAATGGATTACACCTGGCGGGGATTAAGGATCTTACGCCGCAGGCTTATGGACCTGAACAGCCTGGATGCAAAAAAAATCATGGACAGAAGAAATGATATTCGCCGGTTGATTGGCGATTTTATCCAGCAAGTTCACCCTGACATTATCCATGCCCATAACATGCATTACTTCAGTCCGGTCCATCTTGAGGCCCTGCTGGAAGCAAAGAGGCGCTGGGGAATCCCCCTGGTACTAACGGCCCACAACGTTTGGTCCGACTCCGTCTGGGAAGAAATGTGCCGTCATGCCTCCGAGTGGGACGCGGTAATTGCGGTAAGCCATTACATCAAGAAAGAACTGGTTAAAGCCGGTTTTCCGGAAGACAGGATTACCGTGGTTCACCACGGCATCGATCTGGAAAGATTTAGACCTCCTACAAAAGAGGATCTGCAAAAGGCATGGGAAACCTATCCGGAACTAAAAGGGAAAAGGGTTATCTTCCACCCGGCGCGCATGAGTTTTGATAAGGGCTGCCATATCAGCATCAAGGCCTTCAAACTCATCAAGGAACAATTCCCGGATGCCCTGCTGGTGCTGGCCGGTACGGAAAAAACCGTGGACTGGGGCAGCCGGCAGCCCGAACACGTATCCATGATCAAACGCCTGATTACGGAACTGGGGCTGGAACGGGATGTTTCTATCCGTTTCTTCTCCTGGGATGAAATACCGTTGATGTACCAGGCCGCAGAAATTTGCATCTACCCCTCCTGCTTTGAGGAACCCTTTGGCCTGGCCATGCTGGAATCCTTAGCCACGGGTCGCCCCATGGTAGTCAGCCGGGCCGGCGGTATGCCCGAGGTAATCCAGGACGATATGAACGGCTACGTGGTGCCGATGCACGATCACGAGGCTTTAGCCGAAAGGTGCTGCCATTTGCTGGCCAATCCCCAGAAGGCCCGGCAAATGGGTGAAACAGGGCGGCAAATGGTGGAAAAAAACTTTACCCGCGAAGTCATGACCGCCCGTACACTCCAGGTTTACGGTAAAGTACTGGCCTTTTACCTGCGCAAGCAAACACAAATTGCCTAGGAGGTAATGCGGTGCTTGATATCACCCACATACCGGGGTTAGCCACCCGGACATGCCTTTCCCAGGAAGTGCTTAAAGAAGGAGAACTTTTTTTCATTTGCGGACCCGAGGGAGAGGTGTCCCATGAGCATAACGGGGGCTTTGGACTCTATTACCGGGATACCCGCTTTCTGAGCTGTTTGGAAATGGGCCTAACGGAAGGGAACCTTTTATTCCTCTCCTCCTCCATTAAGGATAGCCACTTTGCCCAATTCGAACTTACCAACCCGGCCCTGAACCGGGATAGTCATGTTATCCCGGCAAGCACCATTCACATCCGTGCCCTGCGGGTCCTGGATAACGCCCTATTTCAACGGGTGCGGCTAATCAATTTCAATCCCATGCCCGTGATGATCACCCTGCAGATCACCCTGGGGGCCGATTTTCGGGATATTTTTGAGGTACGGGGCTTTATCCGCGACCAAAAGGGGGAAATTTTTACCCCGGTGTCTACCCGGGAGGGAGTTCTCTTTGGATACCGGGGAAGGGATAACCTGTGCCGTTATACCAGAGTTTCCTTTTCCCCTTATCCCGACAGTGTGGAGGTAAACGAGGGAAAAAACCTGGCCACTGCCCGGTTCTCCCTCACCCTGCCTCCCGGACGCAAAGTTTACCTTTACATGCAGGTAAAGCCCTTTATTGGCAGCAAGCCCAATCCTGCCTGCACCCGCGGGAAAGGAACTATTGCCGCGGGATTCAGCCGGGCGGTGCGCAAAACCTATTCTCTTTATGAAAAGTGGAAACAGCAGTGTACCCAGTTTAAAAGTGATAATGTCTTTTTGAGCAACATGCTCCGGCGTAACGTGACCGACCTGTACGCCCTGTGCACATGCTATCCCGATCTGGGCACCATTGTGCAGGCCGGCATACCATGGTATGCGGCCTCCTTTGGGCGGGACGCCCTGATTACTTCCTGGCAGGCCTTAATTGTCAACCCCGACATTGCACGGAAAAGCTTGTACTTCCTGGCCCGCCTGCAGGGGAAAGAGGATAACCCCTGGCGGGATGAAGAACCCGGGAAGATACTCCACGAGCTCCGCCGGGGAGAGCTGGCTGCCTGCGGGGAAATTCCCCATACTCCCTACTATGGCAGCGTGGACGCCACTCCCTGGTTCATCATCCTGCTTTCCGAAACCTACCGCTGGACTGGAGACAAACAGATGGTCCTCGATCTGGCTCCGAACCTTTTTGCGGCCGTGGAATGGTGCCGGAAATACGGGGATATGGACGGCGACGGGTTTATTGAATATACCGTCCGTTCCCCCGGGGGGCTGACAAACCAGGGCTGGAAAGATTCCTGGGACGGGGTTATTGATCCCCGGGGCAGCCTGCCCACCGGTCCCATTGCCCTGGTGGAAGTACAAGCCTATTATTACCTTGCTTTAAAGCGGGCCGCTGAAATGGGCCGGGTACTGGGAAAGGACGACTGGTCCCGGGAGCTGGAAGAGGAGGCCATGGTCCTGCAACGCAAGTTTTTAGAGGCTTTCTGGATGGAAGAGGAACAGTACCTGGCCTTTGCCCTTGATGGTGACAAAAAACAGGTTAAAACCATTGTCTCTAACCCGGGCCACTGCCTGTTTACCGGCATTCTACCCGATGAACTGGCCATAGCCGTGGCCCGGCGGCTGTTAACCAGCGACATGTATTCCGGATGGGGTATTCGCACCATGAGCAAATCCATGGGGCCGTATAATCCCATGAGTTATCATAATGGTTCGGTCTGGCCCCATGACAACGCCATCATTGCCTACGGGTTACGTTGCTGTCGCCAGTTTGACCTTCTGGAAAAAGTGGTCACCGGCCTTTTCGAGGCGGCCATGTCCTTTCCCTATCACCGGCTGCCGGAAGTCTTCTGTGGTTTCACCAGGCGCAGAGACGGCGGCCCCGTACATTACCCCACCGCCTGTGATCCCCAGGCCTGGGCTGTAGGGACCATGCCCCTGCTCATACGTACCATGCTGGGCATCTCCTGCTGGGGCAACGAGGTGCGGGTGAGTGCTCCCCAGCTGCCTCCCTGGGTCCAGGAAATCCAGATCTGCAACCTGGCCGCAGGTTGCGGAACGGTGGATCTGGAATTTACCCGCAAACAGGGCAAAGCCTATTGCGGAGTACTGCGGGCCACGGGCAACACCCGCGTGATCGTTGAAAATTAAAAAGGAGGTGGAAGTTGTGTACGGCTATGGACGAAATCCCGTACAGGTGGTTGTAGTTTCCAACCGGGGACCCTATACCTTCCAGGATGGTCACGATCAATTAATTACCAGGCGCACGGTAGGAGGACTGGCTTCGGCGGTGGAACCGGTATTGACCGCCCACGGGGGGACCTGGATCTCCTGGTGCGGGCGCATTGATAATACCGGCAAGGACCTTGGCGTTAAGCTGGGCATCCCACCGGGAGAGCCGCGCTACCATATCCAGGAGGTTTTTCTCTCCGCAGAAGAACATGACAACTACTACCACGGTTTCTGCAACGCCTGTCTCTGGCCCCTGTGCCACCAACTGCCCGAACGTTGTTCCTTTGAAAAGGCTTACTGGGATGCTTACCGCCGGGTCAACCAGAAGTTCGCCCGCATCACCCTGGAAGCAAAAAAGGAAATTTACTGGATACACGATTTTCACCTTGCCCTGGTACCACAGCTTTTGCGGCACCTGTCACCGGGAGCTACTATTGCCTTCTTCTGGCACATTCCCTTTCCCCCGGCAGACCTTTTCCAGATCCTCCCCTGGGGACGGCAGATCATCTACGGTCTTCTGGGCAGCGACCTGATCGCCTTCCATACCAGCCGGTACGTACAGAATTTTCTTGATACCGTTGCCTGCTATTACCCGGCTAGAATTTACCCGGAACAGGGCCTGATTCGCCTGCGCAACCGCCGCATTTTGGTGCAGGCTTTGCCGGTAGGTATTAACTGCCACCGCTTTGAACAGCTGGCCGCCGATCCCGCCGTGCGGGCCAGGGCGGAGGAAATACGCAAATCCCTCGGTGCGGAAAAGGTGCTTCTGGGCATAGACCGCATGGACTATACCAAAGGAATTCCCGAGCGGATACGGGCCATGGCCTACTTTTTGGAAAAGTATCCTGAATACCGCGGAAGGGTCACCCTGTTACAAATTGCCGTGCCCAGCCGCAATGGTATTGGCGAATACGGAGCCTTAAAGCAGGAAGTGGAACGAATAGTAGGCGAAATCAACGGACGGTACGACCAGATGTATGGAGCCGTGCCGGTGCGCTACCGCTATCAATCCCTGGATCAGGCAGAACTGGTTGCTCATTACCTGGCTGCCGACGTGCTGCTGGTGACAGCCTTAAGGGACGGCCTTAATCTGGTGGCCAAAGAATTTGTGATTTCGCGCATTGATGGCAAGGGAGTGCTTATCCTGAGCCCCTTTGCCGGAGCGGCCCAGGAACTTCACGGGGCACTGCTGGCCAATCCCTTTGAACCGGCCCACCTGGCAGCCAAAATCAAAATGGCCCTGGAGATGCCTTTCCAGGAACAAAAAAGCCGCCTGGAATCCTTGCGCCGTATCGTGAAAAGCCGGGATGTGCGCTGGTGGTGCCAGAGCAACTTGAAACTGGTTAAAAGCCTGGGTTCCGGCCTCACCCCGGCAACCACCAACGCGGCCAACCTGTAAACCGGGAGGCCAGGTTCCCTGGTGCGCAAGGAACCGCCCCTGGCAACCCCGGAAAAACTGGCTGCATGGATGGCCGCGGCATCCCGGTTGCTGCTCATGCTGGATTACGACGGCACCCTGGTACCCATTGCCCCCACCCCGGATCTGGCCCGGCCGGACCCGGAACTTCTGGCTACTCTGCAAAAATTATCCCTTTCCCCCGGTCGAGTGGTAGCAGTGATCAGCGGTCGTAAACTGGCCGAACTACAAAAATTACTCCCCCTGACCGGCCTGCACCTGGCTGGTTCCCACGGTGCAGAAATACAGGAAACCGGGGGCAAATTATACCGCCTGATCGAGGATCGCAAGCTGGAAGAAAACATTTTAAGCCTGGAAAGGGTAGCCAGGGAATGTGTGGCCAACAGCAGGGGCTTTTTAGTGGAAAATAAAGGCATCTCACTGGCCTTACATTATCGCCAGGCGGACCCCGAACTGGCCCGGCAGGTGCTGGTTAGTTTTATCGAAAAAGTGGCCCCCATCATGGACAAAAACCGGCTGGAGCTCTTGCCGGGGAAGAAGGTGCTGGAAATACGCCCCCGGGGAGTAAATAAAGGAAAAGCAGTGCAGTACCTTTGCGGGAAATATGACGGGGCACTACCTGTTTATATTGGAGACGACCGCACCGATGAGGATGCCTTTATGGCCCTTAAAAGAGGCTGTGGTATCCTGGTGAGCCCCCAATCCCGCGCCAGCGCCGCAACCGTTCGCTTGTCCTCACCCCGGGAGGTGTACACATTGCTTCTCCTGCTCGCCAAGGGCTATTTTTAGCCCCTTAAAGACAACTTAAGAATAACAATAAGTTGCTTCTATTAGAATGCCAATAGTGGGAAACACAAATGCAGGCCGCCAAGGGTATGCTTTCTCCCCCAGCCGGACATGATAAACACAACCGACACCAGGTTCAAAGTAGGTGAGATACTTGGCGGACCTGCATGCTTTTTTTTGCCCCCAAACGGTAGCCATTGTCGGTGCTTCCCAAAAACCGGGTAAAATTGGCAACGTGTTGGTGAAAAATATGATCGCCTGCGGTTACCCGGGCAGGATTTATCCCGTCAATCCCAAAGAGGAAGAAATAGAAGGGCTTCGCTGTTATCCTAATTTAAGCGCCATCGGAGAAAACGTGGACCTGGTGGTGGTCGCCGTTCCGGCCAACCGGGTTATCGCCGTAGCACAGGAATGCGGCCTTGCGGGGGCCAAAAATCTGGTGGTAATCTCGGCAGGATTTAAGGAAGTGGGCAAGGAAGGATTAATTCTGGAAAAGGAACTCACCCGCATTTGCCGCAGCTACGGCATGGGCCTTTTAGGGCCCAATTGCGTTGGCATGATGGATACCCACGTACCCATAAACGCTTCCTTTTCTGCCGTTTTTCCGAAGCAGGGGAATATCGCTTTCATTTCCCAGAGCGGGGCCATGCTGGTAGCCATTTTGGACTGGAGCCTGACCACCGGACTGGGCTTTTCCCGGATTGTCAGCCTGGGAAACAAGGCCGATCTTAATGAAGCAGATTTTATAGCCGACGCGGCCAACGACCCCAACACCAGGGTCATCCTCTGTTACATCGAGGACGTGACCCGGGGCCAGCAGTTTTTACAGGTGGCCAGAGCGGCCAGCCGCAAAAAGCCGGTGATCATCCTCAAAAGCGGTGCCAGCCAGGCCGGGGCCCAGGCCGCCTCCTCTCATACCGGAGCCCTTGCCGGCAGCGACCTGGCCTATGAGACGGCTTTCCGGCAATGCGGAATCATCCGCGCCCGGAGCATGGCCGAACTTTTTGATTTAGCCGTTGCCTTTGCTCACCAGCCCGTGCCCAAAGGAAACCGGGTGGCGGTGGTCACCAATGCCGGTGGACCCGGCATTGTAACCACGGACAGCATCGAAATGAGCGAACTGACCATGGCCCGCTTCAGCAAGGAAACCAGCCAGGAGTTAAGGGTCAACCTGCCGCGGGAAGCGGCCATTTACAACCCGGTGGATGTCCTGGGTGACGCTGACGAAAACCGCTATCGCTCTGCTCTGGAAAAGGTGCTCGGTGATCAAAGTGTGGATAGCGCGGTGGTACTGGTCTGCCCCACGGCAGTCACGGAACCAGAACAAACCGCCCGGGCCATCATTGAAACTCACCGCATTTACCCGAACAAGCCGGTATTTGCTGCCTATATGGGCGGAAAAACCCTGGCGGGAGGAGCTAAGCTCCTGGCAGAAGAAGGCATACCCTGTTTCACCTTCCCCGAACCGGCGGTCAGAGCCTTGAGCGGGATGGTGCGCTACGCCCGTGCCAGGGAATTGCCGGAAAAAGAAAAGGAGCTCGAGCTGGGTGGTATCCAGCCCGAGCCGGTTAAGGAAATCTTGCAAAAAGTACGCCAGGAAGGCCGGTTAACTCTTCTCGGCAGTGAAGCCAGCCAGGTGGCCGGTTGCTATGGGATTGCCGTGGCCCCCATTGTCCTGGCCACCAGTCCCCATGAAGCAGCGGCCAGGGCCCAGGAAATTGGTTTCCCGGTAGTCATGAAAGTAGCCTCCCCCCAAATTTTACATAAAACCGACATCGGGGGAGTAAAAATAGGGGTGGAAACGCCGCAGGAAGTGAAAAAAGCATTTATTGAGATTACCGAAAACGTCCAGCGCTTCCTGCCCAAAGTCGTTATCCATGGCATTGAGATTCAAAAAATGATGCCCCAGGGAACGGAATTAATCATTGGCATGACCCGGGACGTACAGTTCGGCCCTTTGATAGCCTTTGGACTGGGAGGAATTTACGTCAACCTTTTAAAAGATGTCTCCTTCCGCCTGGCCCACGGCCTGACCAG
Source organism: Desulfofundulus luciae (assembly GCF_030813795.1). Lineage (NCBI taxonomy): Bacteria > Bacillati > Bacillota > Clostridia > Eubacteriales > Peptococcaceae > Desulfofundulus > Desulfofundulus luciae. The sequence continues at coordinate 125,658 of NZ_JAUSUX010000005.1, forward strand.
GCAGGAAATCCAGCAAATGCTTACCGAAACTAAGGCCTACACGTTGTTACGGGGTTACCGCGGCGAAAAGCCAAAAGATCTTGGGGCAATCGTGGAAATGATTGCCCGGACTGCCAGGTTGGTGCTTGACTTTCCCGAAATTGGGGAAATGGATATCAACCCGGTTTTTGCCTATCCGGACGGGGCCTTTGCCCTGGACATAAAAATCACCATATCGTGAGGTGTGAGCAGTGAAAAACCTTTATGTCATGGGTACGGCGGGCAGTGGGAAAACAGCCATGGCGGTGGGCCTGGCCCTAAAACTGCTCCAGCATGGATACAAGGTAGCCTATTTTAAGCCGGTGGGCCATCCCACCGGCTTAAGGGAACAGAATGATGAAGACGCACGGCTCATGCAGGAGGTGTTAGATTTAAAACAACCCCTGGATGTAATCGCACCCTTTCTCGCCGGTCCGTCCTATCTGTCGGGCTACCGGCAATGCGAGGCATTAGAACGGATCTTATCCTGCTACCGGCAGGTCAGTGCCGGGGCGGACGTGGTGCTTATCGGGGGAACCGCCTTCCCCCATATCATGGGGTGCTGGGGCCTGGATGCCGTCACCCTGGCCAAAAAGTTTGAAGCTCTGGTCTTGTTCACGATCCGCATTGAGAATGATTTCAGTCTGGATGAAGCCATTTTCATCAACAGCTACCTGGCAAATCAGAACATCAAGGTGCTGGGGAATGTTTTTAACAACGTCCCCCGCCCGTTGCTGGCCAAAACAAAAGGGATTTATAAGTCCATCCTTGCCGAACGGGGATACCGTACCCTGGGTATCATTCCCCAACGTCCGGAAATATCTTCGCCCACAGTGACGGAATATTACGAAACACTGGGCGGGGAAATCCTGGCCGGCGAGGAAAATATGGACCGGCTGGTAGAGGACGTGATTGTCGGTGCGATGACTATTGAAAGTGCCCTGGGTTACCTGCGGCGGTCTCCCAATAAAGCGGTAATTACCGGGGGTGACCGGGCCGACCTGGCCCTGGCGGCCCTGGAAACCAGCACCTCGGTGCTAATCCTCACCGGTGGTTTATATCCGGACGTAAAGGTTATTGCCCGGGCAGCAGAAAAAAATGTACCGGTTATTCTGGTGCATTACGACACCTTTACCACTATTGAAAAGCTGGCGGAGATTAGCCGGCGTATCCGCCCCCGGGACCGCAAACGCATTGCCCTGGCCCGGGAAAACATAGAAAAATACTGCGACTTTCCCGCCATACTTCAGGCCCTGGCGGATTAGCCCTGGGCCGCCCGGGAATTAACACCGTCACTAACCTTAACTCCTCTTAATTCCGCCCGTCCGTTGCGAATCTGGGTCATGATCTTGTCCAGTTCCTCTTCCAGCCCCCCCAGAATCTCATCGGCATACTCCCGGGCACCCTGTTTGATTTCCCTGGCCACCTGTTCCGCCTTGTGGACAATTTCGTCCGCCATAGCCTGGGCCTTTTTTACCACTTCGCTTTCTTCCGCCCGTTTTTCCAGCTGTTTCTGGGCATCCTCCAAAAGACGCCCGGCCTCCTTGCGGGTGTCGGCCAGCACCTTTTCCCGTTCCTGGAGGAGCCAGCGTGCCTGGCGCAATTCTTCGGGCAGAGTGGTGCGAATACGGTCCAGGTAATCCAGCAGGCGATCCTCGTCCACCATCACCCGCCTGGTCATGGGTATCCGGGGACTATTTTCAATCATCTCCTCCATCTCATTTAAAATATGGAACAGCTCCACTCCTACCCCTCCCTAACCGGTTGTTGAAGGGCCATAAATTTTTCCCGCAACTTCTGTTCTACCACGGGGGGTACCAGGTCACGCACACAGCCCCCGAAGTAAGCTACTTCCTTTACGGCACTGGAACTGATGAAGGAATATTCCGCCCTGGTCATGAGGAACAAGGTATCTATTGAAGGAACCAGTTTCTTGTTGGTCAGGGCCATCATAAACTCGTTTTCAAAATCTGAAATGGCCCGCAGGCCCCGGATAATTGCCTGGGCACCCAGCCTTTTCGCGTAATTTACCGTCAGCCCATCAAAGGAATCTACCACCACGTTATAATAGGGCTGCAATACCTCCCGCAGCATTTCCAATCTTTCACTAACGGTAAAGAGCGGCTTTTTGCTGGTATTGCGGGATACCGCCACAACAAGCTGATCAAATAAACAGGCCGCCCGCTCAATTACATCAAGATGTCCATTGGTTATCGGGTCGAAACTGCCCGGATAAACCGCGATGCGCAAAGATTTAATCCTCCTCTCCGGCAATGCCGGGCTGGTAAAATGAAAGCATGGTATCTCCCACTTGATGTTGCCGGTATTGCACCAGCCGTCCCACCTCACCGGGAAGTGCCTGCCGTTTGCTGCTTTCGGCCACTACAATGCCGCCGCGAGCAAGCAGCCCATGACGATCAATGGCCTCCAGGGTGGGCAACTCCAGGTTTTGTTCATAGGGTGGATCCAGGAAAACCACATCGAACTGCTGTCCGCTCAGTTGCCTCAAAGCCAGGAAAACGTCTTGCGCCAGCACCTCAGCCCTTTGCGCCAAGCCCACATGAACAAGGTTATCCCGGATGATTTTGACTGCCCTTTTATCCCGCTCCACAAATACTACCCGGGCGGCACCACGGCTCAAGGCTTCGATACCCACGTTACCTGTACCGGCGTAAAGATCCAGGAAGTGAGAACCGGGAATCCGCGGGCCCATAATATTGAACAGGGATTCTTTAACCCGGTCGGCAGTGGGTCGCCCGCTCCATCCCCGGGGAATTTTTAAACGGCTATTTTTGGCAATGCCGGCAATAACTCGCAATACTGACGATTCCTTTCCTCCTGTGTCTTGACGCAAATATTATAGCACATTATACCAGAAAAATCGATCAGGCAAAATATGTAGTGTATAATCCTCCTCAAGACGGACAATATATAGGTGAAACTTGGAGGGATTTTAATGGAAGGGGGGCCGACGGTGTGCTTTTTGATCTTTTTCGTTCTTTCGGAATCAACCTTGATTTAGCGCTGGAAGCCCGGGAAATTGTGCGGGGGGAAACGGGACAGGAAATCCCCGGTGTGCAGGTGGATCGGGAAAGGTTTGAACATGGGGAAGTAACCATTGTACATATTGTCGAGAAGGCTGCCGAAACCATCATGGGTAAACCCGTGGGTACATATATTACCATCGAAGCTCCCGCGTTGAGGGAAAATCACCCGGCCGCCCATCATGAAGTAAGCCAGATTCTCGCCCGGCAACTGGAAAGATTTGTGGCCCATATTCCGGAGTATGGGAATATCTTACTGGTTGGTCTGGGGAACTGGCGCGCAACCCCGGATGCTTTGGGACCAAAGGTTATTGAGATGAGTCTTGTAACCAGGCACCTGTATAATTACGCCCCCCAGGAATTAAAGGGCGGCATGCGTTCCGTCAGCGCCCTGGCTCCGGGAGTGCTGGGGTTAACCGGTATAGAAACGGCAGAAATAATAAAAGGGGTAGTAGAAAAAATCCGTCCGGAATTGATTATTGCCATAGATTCCCTGGCAGCCCGCAGTGTAACCCGTATCTGCACCACCATTCAAATAGCCGACACGGGGATCAGTCCCGGCTCAGGCATTGGCAACCGCCGGGCCGGAATCAACCGGGAAAGCATGGGGGTGCCTGTAATAGCCATCGGGGTACCCACTGTGGTACATGCCGCCGTCATCAGCCAGGACACCATTAACGCCTATTTGGAACAACTGCAAAATACGCCTGTGAATGCGGGGTTCAACCCCGCCCTGGCCCGACGGGCCATTGAACAGGTTTTAGAACCTTTCGGCGGCAACCTGACGGTAACTCCCAAGGAAATAGACGCGTTAATTGCCACTACGGCTAAAGTTATTGCCGGAGGTATTTCCCTGGCCCTGCACCCGGGTTTAACTGAGGACGACTACAGCTATTATCTGCATTAAAAATTGAGCAAAGTTTCTGGGGCTGGGCAGTCCCTGCCGGGGGCCCAACCAACAGGGAACCAGATTCGACCGGCTTTCCTGCCAGTTGGGGCCCCCGAAAGGGAACTGTATAAACAACCGGTACACCGCACCAGACCCTGTGTACCCAAAGAACTCATACCTTAACCTCCGTTAAGGAGTGGTGCGAGCGTTGGTTACTTGAGGAGTCGGAGGCTGGGTACCGCTGGCCAGGCTTTGCTCATAGGCGGCGATCATCTTCCGGACCATGTTACCGCCAATGGCTCCGTTCACCCGGGAAGGCAGGTCACCCATGTAACCGCTCTGGGGAACCTGGATGCCCAGCTCGGCAGCGGTTTCCCACTTGAACTGTTCCATGGCCGCGGCGGCCTGGGGAAGAATCAACTTATTCCGCTTTTGCCCTAACGCCATCTGTCGTCACCTCCTTGTCTTTAGGCTATTCTTATTATGGCCCTGTTGCAATTGATTATGTCTAGAACATTTTACCCCGGCATGCCGCCACAGCCCCCTTAACATAAGGTCTTAAGAAAACTGTGTTACCTTGTTCTGTCTTGGTTTGGCTTTTCCCGGTCTGAATTTCAACATATTTTGAAAAAACCCCTGTGGGCTTTTATTTTTTAACCGATATCCAGGTATCCCGCCTTCCCACCAAACCTCAAGCGCAACTCCCGGGCCAGGGAGCGGTGTTCGGGCGCTTTTAACTCGGGATCTTTTCTTATTAAAGCAACCGCTTCCTGCCGGGCAAGCTGTAGAGCGCGCCAGTCCCGGACCAGGTCGGCTATTTTAAACTCAGGCAGCCCCGATTGCCTGGTGCCCGTAAATTCCCCCGGCCCCCTTAACTGCAAATCTTTTTCCGCCAGGGCAAAGCCGTCGGTGGTGGAGGTCATCGCCTGTAGCCTGAAGCGGGCTTCTTCGGTTGTGCTGTCGGAAACCAGAACACAGTATGATTGGGCTTTCCCCCGCCCCACCCGCCCCCGCAGCTGGTGTAACTGGGCCAACCCGAAACGCTCGGCATCCAGAATTACCATTACCGTGGCGTTGGGTACATCCACACCAACCTCCACCACGGTGGTAGTTACCAGTACCTGGATCCGGCCCGTACGAAAGGCCTCCATCACATCTTCTTTCTCCACCGGTTTCAAGCGACCGTGGAGCAAACCCAGCCGGCACCCGGCCAGGGGGCCCCGGGAAAGTTCCTCCATCAACTCCACGGCGGCCCGCACATCAATTTTTTCTGATTCCTCCACCAGGGGACAAACCACATAAGCCTGGTGTCCCTTTTCCACTTCCCGCCGCACCAGGCCATAAACATCCGGCAGGCGAGAAGAAGGAAGGGCATAAGTTTGTACCGGCCGCCTCCCGGGAGGCAGTTCGGAAATGGTGCTTACCTCCAGATCCCCATAGAGGGTAAGGGCCAGGGTGCGGGGAATGGGTGTGGCCGTCATGACCAGCACGTCCGGACAATGTCCTTTATATTGTAAAATAGCCCTCTGACGCACCCCAAAGCGGTGCTGCTCGTCTATAACCACCAGGGCCAGTGACTTAAACTGCACTTCTTCTTGAATTAAGGCATGAGTACCCACCACCAGAGGTACCTCCCCGGAGGCAAGACCGGATAACAGTCTCTCCCTCTCCTTCTTTCTCAAGCTCCCTGAAAGCAGGCCAACTTTTATTCCCAGGGAAGCCAGGCTCCGGGAGAGAGTAAGGTGATGCTGTTCCGCCAGGATTTCCGTGGGTACCATTAGTGTTCCCTGCAGTCCACTGCCCACTGCCCGGAGCAGGGCCAGGGTGCTGACCACCGTTTTGCCCGCTCCCACGTCTCCCTGCAACAACCGGTTCATGGGCCAGGGGGCATCCATGTCGGCTTTGATTTCTTCCCAGGTCCGTTGCTGAGCGGTGGTTAGGGTAAAGGGCAAACTGGAAAGAAATCCCTCCACTAAGTTCTTGTGATCGTGGTAACGGTGCGGTTTCAACTTCCGGGTAATTTGCCTGCGCCTTAAGGCCAGGACCATCTGGAGCAAAAACAGCTCCTCAAAAATAAAGCGTTTCCTCGCCCTGATGGCTTCCTTCTCGGTGGCCGGAAAGTGGATCTGTCGCAGGGCGCTGGAAAGCTCGGGCAGGAAAAACTTTTGCCGCACTCCCGGGGGGAGGAAGTCGTTGATACGGGGCGTCCACTCGTCCAGGGCAAGACGCATTAAGGACCGCATGAAGCGTTGGGTTAATTGTTCCGTAAGGGGGTAAACAGGTACTATACTCTCCTGTAGGACTGGATCCTCGCCCTCTAACAATTCATAATCGGCAACCAGCAACTGGATTTCGCCAAAGCGGCGTTCAATTTTCCCCGTAACCTGTACGCGGCTGCCGGCCGTAAACAGTTTTTTTATGTAGCGCTGGTTAAACCAGACGGCAAAAAAGTGTCCCGTTGGTTCCTGCACTTTCACCCTGGTGATCCACAATCCGGTTCTGGGGTTAAGCTCGCTGACCCCTACAACTCTTCCCTGCAGGGTAACCTGTTCTCCATGGGCACAGGCGTAAGACGGCCTTACCGTGCGCTCCTGGTATTCCCGGGGAAAGTGGTAAAGCAAATCCTTTATCGTCCTGATCCCCAATCTCTTCAGCAGGGCAAAACGGCGTGGGCCTACCATTTTCATGTATTGTACGGGATACCGCTCAAAATCAACTTCAGCCATTGGGTTTGCCTAAAAAAGACTTCACCCCCTTTTCAACTGCTACCGTTTTGCTAAACATTTACCGACAAGAAAAATGTGGGGACCCCTTCACCCGTTCCACCCTTGCACGGCAGTGGTATTTTTGCTAGAATGTAAGGAGTGGTCTTGCAAAAGGAGGTGGCTCTATTGGCCAGGAAATGTACTGTTTGCGGTAAAGGTGTGGTGGTTGGGATGCAGATAAGCCACTCCCACATCCGGACCAAAAGGACCTGGCAACCCAACTTACAGCGGGTAAGGGCTCTGGTCAACGGTACTCCCAGAAGGATCCTGGTGTGCACCCGCTGCCTGCGCAGCGGCAAGGTGCAAAGAGCTATCTAGAAAAAGCGGCTGTCAAGCCGTTTTTTATTTTTTGGCGAAGGCACGACGTCGTCCTCCGCTCGCTCCCTGGTTTCCGCGTAAGATGCGCACCACGGTTTGCTTCGGGCAGGCTCAGGCTCTTCCGCACGGTGAGGGCCGTCCCACGTCGCGCTCCAGCCGTTATTCTATCTACCGTTACTGTTACCAGCGCGATCCGCGCTGCCGGTTCGCTACCCAGCACTCACCGGAAGCAACCCTCATGTACACGTGGCAAACAGTCAAATATGAATCAACGGCCTATGAAGGTCATTAGCTCCAGTGAGTGCTGGGCGCTCCCCGGTGACGGCCGTCACCCACGGCGGTATTTATGCCTTAAAAGCTCTTCTTCCGGGCAGTCCATCTCGCGTCCTCGAGAGCCGAGCCGGCCCGGTATTCCCCAAAAAGCTCTACTGGAAAGAGCAGCGTTTACTACTTGTTACATCAGTCTTAAAAAGTATAGCACTTCCGGTGAGTGCGGGTTACCTGCGCTTAAGCTGCGTTGCTCGCTTATGACCACGTCGTTGGAGAATTTTAAAGGATCCTTTGCAAACGGGGATTCGGGGTAATACCGGGTATGCGCCCCCGCTTGGCAACGGGCTTCCCGTTCACTTCTTTCAAATCCATGGTCATGTCTACTGGTGAAGCACCGGATATGTAGCTGCCCACCCCGAAGGCATCCGCCCCCGCCCGGTCCAGCAACTGGATCCGCTCGGGGGTTAAACCGCCGCTGACCAGAATCTGCACATGGTTGTATCCCGCCTGATCCAACCGGGCACGCACCTCCCGGACCAGAGCGGGAGTAACCCCTCCCCGCTCGCTGGGGGTATCCAGCCTGATGGCCGCCAGATCTTTCCCCAGGGCCTGGGCAACCCGCATCGCTTCTTCGGCCTCATCCTTAAAGGTATCCACCAGCACAATCACCGGCGTACCTGCAGGCATGGCCCGCTGGTAGGCCAGGGCTACCTCCAGGGTGTCTCCCACAATGAGCATGACGGCGTGGGGCAAGGTGCCCACGGGCTCCTGACCGGCCAGTTTGGCCCCTAAAATACAACTGGCACCGTCGGCTCCCCCCACCACCGCCGCCCTTTCCATAACCGGCGCCACCGCCGGGTGAACGTGACGGGCACCAAAGCAAATCACCCGCTTGTTGCCCGCGGCTTCCTTACACTGCCTGGCTGCCGTAGCCCAGCCGCTGGAACTGGCCAGAATACCTAGTATGGCCGTTTCATAAATACCAAACCGGTCGTAGGGGCCGTGAATACGCAGAACAACTTCCTTTTCCCCAAACCATTCCCCCTCGGGTAAGGCCCAGACTTCAACCTCCGTTCCGGCCAAAAGATTTTTTACCTCCGGCACTCCGGCCAGCACACCCTTTTTGCCTGCAAAAACTTCGGCCACTACTTCCGTACCTGCAAGCCCCATGGCCCGCAGGATTTCCCTGGTTTTGATAAAGTAAATGTCGGTGGTCCAGCCGGCAAGGATTTCATGACCGTCGGCAGAAAAAAGACGCTGTTCGGGAAGTACACGAAAATCAGCCACTTCCTTTAAGTTTTGGACTGTATGTGGCGCCTGCACGGTGTGGCCCCCTTTTCCTAGCCAAGGCTACGCATGAGATTGGCCATTTCAATGGCTCCTACCGCCGCATCCCAACCCTTGTTGCCGGCCTTGGTTCCCGCCCGTTCAATGGCCTGCTCCAGGGTATCGGCAGTTATGATGCCAAAAATTGTCGGCACCCCGGTATCCAGCCCCACTTTGGCCACGCCCTTGGCCACCTCGGCGGCCACATAATCGAAATGGGGCGTGGCCCCGCGGATCACCGCTCCCAGGCAAATTACCGCATCAAAGCGCTGCATGGCCACCATGCGCCGGGCCACCACGGGAATTTCAAAGGCCCCGGGCACCCAGGCAATCTCAATATCCTGATCGGCAACACCATGCCGGTGCAGGGCATCCAGGGCCCCCGTCAACAGCTTGTTGGTAATAAACTCGTTAAAACGACCCACCACCAGACCAAAGCGCAACCCCTGACCAACCAGATGTCCTTCGTATACCTTCGGCATTGTGTTTCTCCCCTCTATCTTTTTACTCTTTGCCCATTACCCGGGCGGCGGTCGACGATAAGGTATAAAGCCGGGCCTGGCAGCGGCGCTTCGCTCAGGTACTCCGGGCCGGACGGTTGAGGCAGCTTTTCGGACGGCACCAGCGGCCGGGGTTTATGGCCAGCCGCACCTCGCCTGCCCCCCTTCACCTGAAACACCCGGCCGGGTGACCGTTACCCCCAGACTGCCTGCGCCCCTTACCCGGCCCTGCGCAATTCGCTCCGCACCTTGCTGCCAGCCCGGTCCGTCGTGCCCGGCAGTCCTGGTACTGCACCTGTAAGCCGCCGGCGCTGCTCCATTGCTCCGGACTACGGCACTCTCTGTTAGCTGACCTCATCGGTGATATTGAGCAGGTGGCCCAGTTTCTTTCTTTTCGTCGCCAGGTAAAACCGGTTGTATTTGCTAGGACATACCTCAATGGGTATCCGGGCCACAACTTCCAGGCCATAACCCTCCAAACCGGCAATTTTCCGGGGGTTGTTGGTCAGCAAACGAATTTTCTTGAGCCCCAGATCAGCCAGGATTTGAGCCCCAATCCCGTAATCCCGCAAATCGGGCGGAAAGCCTAAAGCCTCGTTGGCTTCCACCGTATCCTTGCCCTGATCCTGCAGCTTGTAAGCCCGGATCTTGTTTAACAGGCCAATACCCCGGCCTTCCTGCCGCATGTAGAGGAGCACCCCGACTCCTTCCTTGGCAATCATTTGCATGGCCCGGGCAAGCTGATCCCCGCAATCGCAGCGGGTAGAACCCAGAACATCGCCGGTCAGGCACTCGGAATGGACCCGCACCAGGGGGGCCTCCACCTGGCTTAAATCCCCCTTGACCAGGGCAAGATGGCCCTTGCCATCAAGCAGGCTCTCATAGGCCACGGCAGTAAAATCACCATATTTGGTGGGCAGATGGGCGGAATCCACCCGGCGCACCAGTTTTTCCGTCCGCCGCCGGTACTTGATTAAATCGGCAATGGTAATGATTTTTAGACCGTGTTGCCGGCAAAAGGCCATTAACTCTGGTACCCGGGCCATGGTACCATCTTCTTTCATAACTTCACAAATTACCCCTGCCGGGTAAAGGCCGGCTAGGCGGGCCAGATCTACCGCTGCCTCGGTATGTCCGGCCCGGCGCAGCACCCCTCCCTCCCGGGCACGCAAGGGGAAAATATGTCCCGGGCGGCGCAAATCTTCGGGGCGGGTAGCCGGATCTAAAATGGCTTTGATGGTCTGCGCCCGCTCGTAGGCCGAAATACCTGTGCTGGTATCTTTATGATCCACGGACACGGTAAAAGCGGTACCGTGTTTGTCGGTGTTATGGGTGACCATAAGGGGCAGATCCAGTTCGTCTGCCCGCTCATTGGTTATGGGCATGCAGATCAGCCCCCGGGCATGGGTAGCCATAAAGTTAACCGCCTCGGGAGTGACCTTTTCTGCCGCCATGATCACATCCCCTTCATTTTCCCGGTCCTCATCATCCACAACCACCACCATTTTGCCCCGGCGAATATCCTCGATGGCTTCTTCTACGGTGTTAAAACGAAATTCCATGTCCCGTCACTCCCCGTCTACCTTGATATAAAGCCGTGCTCGGCAAGAAAATCCAGCGAAATGCCTGATTTTTTACGTTGATCCCGTTCCTGGCCGGGGAGGGCCAGGAACCTTTCTACATACTTCCCGATAATATCCGTTTCCAGGTTCACCAGGTCCCCCGTTTTTTTATTGCCCAGGATGGTGTGACGGGCAGTGTGGGGAATCAGGGACACTAAAAAATCCCCCTCACCCACCTCCACCACCGTCAGACTGGTACCGTCAACAGCCACCGAACCCTTTTTCACTATATAACGCAGCACTTCAGGTGCGGCTCCGATGGTAAGCAAAATAGCTATATCATGTTCCTGGCGACGTAAAATTCGGCCTACGCCGTCAATATGCCCCGTAACCAGATGACCACCCAGGCGATCCCCTACGCGCAAAGCACGTTCCAGGTTGACCCGGTCTCCTGGCTCTAAATGGTCAAGATTGGTTCTGGCCAGGGTTTCGGCCATCACGTCTGCCGTAAAAGAAGAACGGTCAAAGGCCACCACCGTCAGGCATACACCGTTTACGGCTACACTGTCCCCTAACTGCAAATCACCGGCAATTTTGGGGGCCTCTATGGTCAACCGGGCGGAATCCTTTCCCCGGGTTATACGGCACAAAACACCTATTTCTTCTACCAGCCCGGTAAACATTAACCTTCACCCCCGCCATCCACGTACCCCTCCACACAGAAGTCCTCCCCGTAACGGGTAAAGGAAATATCCTTCAATCGCACTGCTTCCAGGAGCCGGGCCGGCCCATCCCCGCCTACAGGCCCGGGCGCCTGCCGTCCGCCAATAATCAGGGGGGCAATAAACCAGATTACCTTATCTACCAGCCGGGATTCCAGGAAAGAGGCATGAATTTCCCCGCCCCCCTCCACAAGCACGCTGGTTATCTCCCGGCGACCCAATTCCTCCATCAAAACCGCGAGATCCACCCGGGGTCCAGGCCCGGGTACCACCAGTACTTGCGCCCCGGCTTCCTCCAACCGGCAAAGGTTTTCTTTGGGTGCCCTTTCCGTCACCGCGACAATGGTTGGTGCCGGAGATTGCTGGGTAATCACCCGGGCGTCTGGAGGAGTACGGGCCAGGCTGTCTACAACGACCCGCACCGGGTCCTTGCCATCCTCACCCGGAATACGGGTAGTCAGGGAAGGGTTGTCCTTCAGCACTGTATTTACACCAACCAGGATGGCGTCATAACGATCCCGGAGGCGGTGTACGGCCAGCCGGGCCCGGGGTCCGGTAATCCAGCGGGATTCCCCGGTACGGGTGGCTATTTTACCGTCCAGGCTCATGGCCGCCTTTAAAACCACGAAGGGGCTACGGGTAGTGATATACTTTACAAAAACTTCATTTAACCTTTGCGCCTCTTCCTCCATCACTCCTACGGTCACCTCAACCCCGGCCTGGCGCAACCGCTCCAACCCCCGTCCGGCAACGAGGGGGTTGGGATCGGTCATGGCGGCTACCACCCGCTTGACGCCGGCGGCCAGAATTGCCTCGGTGCAGGGACCCGTGCGTCCCCGGTGGCAACACGGCTCCAGGGTAACATAAAGGGTGGCTCCCGCAGCCTGCTCACCGGCTTCATTTAACGCGCGAATCTCTGCATGGGGGGTACCGGCCCGGGCATGATAGCCCCGGCCAATTACCTGGCCGTCTTTTACCAGCACCGCCCCCACCATGGGATTGGGACTGGTTCTGCCCAGGGCCAGCCGGGCCAGATCCAAGGCCATTTGCATGTAGTATTCGTCCAACGCTCTCACCTGCAAAACAAAATAGAAAAAGCCCCGATTCGGCGAGCAACCTTCAGGGCTAATGGGCACAATGGAGCATGGTCCTGCTTCTTTGGGTAAAAGCAGTGCCTTCACGCCTTCTCCCATCCAGACTTTTACTGTCGGCCCTGGCTTCTCACCAGATCAACCCTGCAATCACCCTCATGAGTGCAGGGCTCGCGGGCTCGGAAGGTCTAACTTCCATACCGCCGGTAGGGAATTCCACCCGTCCCCGAAGGCTCTTTAATTTTTAGAACCACTAAGGTTATTATAGGCCCGTTCACCACCGGTGTCAATATTGGCTGCCGCCCAGCCGACAGCTAGAAGTCCAGCTCCTGTTTACTTAACCGGCTGCGCAGGCGGTTTAGTTCCGCCATTACGTCGGGAATGCGTTCCAGCGTGGCACGGCGGTTCTGGAAATCTGACCACGAGGTGCATTCCCCCAAACAAGCATAGAGCACACTCAAGCGCATGTGCAGACGTCGTGGCAAAAGAGCCACATCAGCCCCCAACCGTTCCCAGGCCCCCACGGAAAAGGTTATTTTCTCTCCGTGCAGAGAACAACTGGAATGTTCGCTGAGCTCGTCCAGAACACGCCTGTTTCTTTTTAATTCTTCCAGCAATTCCTCAATAATAAATAACCTTTTTTCTGCTACTTCCTGCTGCCTGGTTGTATGATAGTACCATACAGTGACAACTACTCCGTAAAGGGTGAGCAACCCTCCGAGAACTGCCTGGTTAAAACCCATGGTAAACCAGTTGCTGCTTACATCTTTCCAAATAGTGGACGCTGCCGCGGGAAAGAAAGCCGTCAGCCAGCAGGCCCGGGCCAGGTAATGGATTATTTCCCGGTTAATCACCAGAGTTAAAAAAACGATAAAAGGACTGAAAAAAATGGCCAGCACCAGCAATAGCTTGCGCAACATCCGCAGGCAGCGGCGAAAGCTACGGCCGGAAAGGAAGCACAAGCGAAAAAACAGTCTAGCCAATTTCACGCATACCTCCTTTGGGCCCACCATTAAAAAAAAGCCACCGGAAGGTGGCCTCTACTATATTTTTTGGCTATGAGGATTGCTTTATTCTTGCACCAGCAACTGTTCTCCACAAAACATACAATAGCTTCCATTTTCACTGGCCAATCCATTCGCTCCTGCTATAAATCCACTCGGACTTAAAAAAATACATTCCGCCGGAATTTTCTTAATCTTTGCCATATTTTCAATTTATATTTAGGTGTAGAGGCTTTGACTTTTAAAGGGAGGTAATGTCGTATGGCTGAAAAAATGGGTACCGGGATGGTTCCCCCGCAGGTAAAAGCTTTCACTGACTGGGCGGCCGAGGACCCGGAAGGTTTTTGGGCGGAAGCTGCCCATAAAGCGGCCCACGATATTCACTGGTTTAAAAAGTGGGATAAAGTATTTACCTGGAATTATCCCACCTTCCAGTGGTTTTCCGGAGGCCTGACCAATATTTGCTATAACTGCGTGGACTACAAAGTTAAAAGAGGGAAGGCGGGCCGGGCGGCATTTGTTGCCGAATCGGGAGAAACCGGTGAGGTAAGGGTGGTAACCTACGGCCAGCTCCTTTCGCTGGTAAAACAATATGCAGCTGCATTAAGGGGTTTAGGTGTAAAAAAGGGGGACCGGGTGGCCATCTACATGCCCACGGGCATTGAATCCGTTACCGCCATGCTGGCCTGCGCCCGTATTGGAGCCATCCACGTGGTCATTTTTGCCGGTTTTTCCGCCGGGGCGGTGGCGGATCGCCTGCAGATTACCGGTGCCAGGTACCTCCTTACCCAGGACGAAAGCCTGCGGCGGGGTAAACCAGTACCCTTAAAGAAAATAATTGACGATGCTCTGGCTACATGCCCGGAGGATCTAATTGCCAAAGTAGTGGTTTTACAGAAAAATAAAGAGCAAGCACCGCCAATGAAAGCCGGACGGGACATTCTCTGGGACGAGTTCCTGGCCCTGGGCGAAGGGCATAGTTCAGAAGTGGAACTCATGGAAGCAAACGAACCCCTCTTCCTCCTGCCCACTTCCGGCACCACGGCCAAGCCTAAAGTCACCGTGCAAAAACACGGCGGCTACCAGATTTACATCTACTCCATGGCCAAGTGGATTTACGCCTTACAGGAAGACGACGTGTGGTTCTGCACTTCAGACATCGGCTGGATTGTGGGGCACAGTTACAACGTTTACGGCCCCCTCCTGGTCGGAGCCACCAGCGTCCTTTACGAAGGCACTCCCGACTACCCGAGACCGGACATGTGGTGGGATATCGTGGAGCGGAACAAGGTTACCGCCATATGGACATCCCCCACCGGTGTACGGGGCTTGATGAGACTGGGCATTGAGCACGCCAAAAAACACGATTTGTCCTCGGTCAAAAGAGTCTTCTGTGCCGGAGAAGTATTAAACCCTGCCGCCTGGAGCTGGCTGCAGGAACAGGTATTTGAAAACAAAATTCCCGTCATGGACCACATGTGGCAGACCGAAACATCCGGCCCCATCTTTGCCAACCCGTACGGTCTGGGTATGATTCCCATTAAACCCGGCTCCGCGGGCATTCCAGTACCCGGCATCATCGCTGAAATTGTGGATGACAAGGAAGGTAAGCCCACAGCTCCCGGCGAGAAGGGAATTGTCACCATCCTGAGGCCGTTCCCGGGACTAACCTCCACCCTGTGGAACAACGAGGAAGGCTACCAGAAGGAATACTGGGAGCGGCTACCCTTTACCCAGGGCAGGTATTACTGCGGGGACGCCGCTTCCTTTGATGAGGACGGGTACATCTGGTTTGCCGGTCGCTCCGACGAGGTAATCAAGATTGCCGCCCACAGAATTGGCACCATTGAAATTGAAAACGCCCTCATCTCCCACCCGGCAGTGGTTGAAGCGGGCGTTTCGGGAGTACCCGATGAACTGAAAGGTGAAGTGGCCTGCGCCTTTGTAGTGTTAAAGCAGGGTTACCAGCCCAGCGAAGAAATGAAAAAGGACTTAATTGCCCACGTACGCAACACCATGGGGCCAATTGTCATCATCAGGGACATTCAATTTGTGAGCTCCCTGCCCAAGACCCGCAGCGGTAAAATTATGCGCCGGGTGATGAAATCCCTGTGGGTCGGCAGGGAACTGGGCGACCTCTCGACCATTGAAGAAGAAGCCTCCGTCGACGAAATCCGCGAGGCCATCAAGAAAATGCAGCAGAGTTAAAGAGTTAAAAAGAAAGCCTCTCCCTCCATGGGAGGGGCTTTCTTACTGTTTGGCCGCCGTACCGTTCACCAGGTTATAGACCTGTTCCTTCAATTCCGGCGGCGCCAGGACAATCAGGACATCGCCGGACTGGATTACCGTGTCGGCCTGGGGCGAGAGGATTTCCTCTCCTCCGCGGTAAATGGCCAGGATGGTTGAACCTGTTTTGGCCCGGAATTCCGCTTCGGCCAGGGATTTACCCACCAGGGGCGATGTGGGCAGTACCCGGATTTCTTCTATCCGCTGCAGGTTGCCGGCCATCTTAAAGGTATAATCCAGCAGTTCATTCATGAGCTTCTCAATTTCGCTGTTAATCCGATCCCTTTCCCGTAACAAGTGGTGCAACCGTTCCTGCATATCTCTTAATACCTGGCGTTGGCCGCATTCAGCCAGAAAGGCCTCCGCCGCCTTCTGGGATTTAACCACCACCCCTACTCCCGGAGAGACTTGTACAATCCCCGTATCCTGCAAAAGGGTTAAGGCCCGGCGGATGGTTTCCGGCGAAACGTTGTACTTGCCGGCCAGGGTAGAACGGCCAAAAATTTTCTGCCCCTCACGGTATTCCCCCCGCGCGATGCGGGTGGCTATGTCGATGGCAATGGTAGCGTAACGGGATAAAACATGAGAGCCCAGAGATTCCATGGGGATCTTCTCCTTACCTGATTCAAATATATAGTGTAACCACCGACAAAAAATTAAATCAAAATCAATCCGGCCCCATCAGGGAGCCGGATTTCCAGGATCTATATCATCCCCCCAAACTGGTTAACTAACAGATTTCACTTCGAAGCCCTGTTTTTGTAAATCCTGCACCAGGAGTTCAGGCTCCACCGTGCTTAGGCGCAGCATAATTTGTACCCGTTGATTTTCTTTTTCCCGGCAGGCCACGCCAATGACATTGATCCGGTGCTCCCTGACCACGGCCAGGATATCGGCCAGGGCGCCAATACGATCGCTAACTTCAAGCACCAGGCGGGTCCCCGCTTTGCGCAGGCCAAAGATGCGGATCAGGGCGTCCAGGATATCGGTCTGGGTAATAATGCCTACCAACCCGTCATCCTCAACTACCGGCAGACTGCCAATCTTATGCTCCCGCATAATCAAGGCCGCTTCTTCAATGGTGCAGCCCGGCCCCACGGTAATGGGTTTGGTTTTCATGACATCCTTTACTACCATTTTGGAAAGCAGGTAATTCATTTCAAAAACACTGAGGGTGGTTGCGGGGGAGGGAGTAACAGTAAGCAGGTCCCGCTCGGTAATCAGTCCAACCAACCGGCCCTTGTCCACCACCGGCAAATGCCTGATCTTATTTTTCTTCATAATGTTTAGAGCTTCCAAAATGGGAGTCCCCGAGTGGATGCTGATGGGGGAAGTACTCATGTAATCCCGTACAAACATGCTTAAACCTCCCACTCAAAGCCTTTCCTCTATTATAACATTGCCCCCGGAGAACGCAACGTCTGAAATAACGAAAGTTGGCGTTACCCCTTTACTTTTTTAACCCGGGGCACCCCTGTCTCTCCTTCAATGCCACAAATACCTGCCGCTGGTACTGTACTATCAACCTGTCCAGGCGCCGGCTTAAAGCCAGGAGCTTATCCTGATCCTCCCTGTTCATGCCGTTTAATCTCCGGCGCAGGTGCTCAATTTGCACCCTGAGCTTCCGATCCAAAGCTTTCGCCCCCTCCTCAGTCATTGAAACGAGATAAAAAAACCGCGTGTTTAGCACGCACTTATCCCTGGAAATGTTGATAAACCTTCTCGTTTTACTTTAATCTTACGTACTGCCGCATACAATTTTAGCAACTATAGAAGGAAGATCGTCTCCCGCCCTGGCATATATACCATTTTATGGTATAATACCTATCAACCGGTGCATTTCCCGGACTTTAACTTTTCATATTTTCTCTTTTCCTACCCCTTTTGCCACCAAATATATGCCCTTATTTTTGAAGGGTAACCTTTTCAGCAGCCGCATTGCGCTTGCCGCTGTCGGGGTCGGGTAGTTTCCAACTCCTGGTGGGAAGGCCGAGTTTCAGCATCCATACCGAAACCGTTGCCCTGCCCACGCCAAACAGCTGGGCCAGCTGGTCCAGGGTATACCCTTTTTCGTAGTAATAGTGCCTGATAAGTGTTGCTACGGGCTCGCCAAACCTGGCTTCAATTTCGGCCATTTTACTTTTGCGACCGGCCACGTTATCACCTCGTATACAATGTTTTCTTTTTGATAACTTAATGACAAAAATAAAAGTTCCTACCATTTATTCTAAAGTTATCATACTGATAACTTGATGTCAAGAGGTTTTTCCGAAATTTTAAGGAATAATAAGGAATAATATAGTTACACTTCCCTGGTGAAAATTAAGGTGACATTATGAAAAATTATTATGAAGAAATTGGTAAAAGAATAAAAATTGCCCGGGAAGACCGCGGGCTCACCCAGGAGCAGCTAGGTGAAAAGCTGGGGTTCACTAAAACCGCCATCAACCTTTACGAAAAAGGGAAAAGGCGGATTTCCATAGATGATCTAAAAAGAATATCAAATGTTTTGGGCAAGCCCCTGTCCTTTTTTTTGGGCGAAAGCCTTTCCCCAATGGAAACCATCAGTTCGCTTATCCAGAAACCCCTGGCCGACTTTCTGCCCATTAAACAAATCCCCCTTTTGGGTACGATAAGCCCCGGAGCACCTCCCTACACTGACGCGGATATCCTTGGTTACGTGAGCATCGACAGGGAGCTTGACGCTGATTTTGCCTTCAAGGTAAGGGACGACAGTATGAGCGGGGCCGGAATCATGCCCGGAGATATAGCCATTTGCAAGAAAGTCGACGCGGTAGAGCCGGGCCAGATCGTTGTCGCTCTCATAAACGGGGATGAGGTAACGGTGAGATATATCGTTTCCGATGATGGCCTCTGGAAGTTGCGTGCGACCAACCCCCATTATGAAGACGTTCCTTTTAGCCCCGGGGTAAAAAAGATTCACGGCATCGTGGTTTTAATCCAGAAAAAGCCGCCAACATTGGCAGAGGGAGTTTATGCCGGGCAAACCGACGACTGGGTGCAGGTCAGGGAAGTGGCGGCCAAATACGGTATCAGCCCGGAAAAGGCCAAACTGCTACTTGAATCGTTTGGCAGGTTAATGGAAAGTGAAGAGGAACAAGCCGATGACAACAAAGAAAAGGAGTAAAAAAGCCCGACCTACATAAAACCGGCCGGGCTTTTGGTTTAATAAAGTTTCCCTTATTCGTAATTCCTGATTACCAACTCTGTTATCGCCCCCCGCCTGTCGCCCCGGCAATTGATTGCACGCCGGGCATACACAGTTTTAATATCATATCCCTCATAGAGATTCCGGACAAACTCAGTGTCCGAATTACTGAGCATAACCAGGCATCCCTGGCGATCAAGTTCCCTGAAGAGGTCCGCCAGTCTCAGCTGGTCCCTTTCGTTAAACTGGCCGGGGGTATAACTGGTAAAATTGGACGTCTGCGAAAGGGGGTGATAGGGGGGATCCAGGTAGATAAACATTCCCGGCCGGGCAACCTCGAGCACCAGAGAAAAATCTCCGCATCTAATTTCAGCATTTTTCAAGGCAGCGCTGGCCTTCGAGAGCTGTTCCTCGTCCACGATTTTGGGATTTTTATAACGACCGAAAGGAACGTTATGCTGGCCCTTTTTGTTTACCCGCCATAAACCGTTATAACCCGTCTTGTTCAGGTACAGAAAGCGCGATGCTCGCTGTACCGGGTTCAACGTAGCCGGGTCAACCGCCCTGATCCGGTAGTAGTACTCGGCACTGTTTTTATGGCAGCGAAGGTCCACCAGCAGTTCTTCCAGGCGATCCCTTATCACAAGGTAAAAGTTGATCAACTCTTCATTACTGTCTACCAGAAAGGCCCGGGGGGGTCGCAAGTGAAAGAAAACGGCACCACCACCGACAAACGGCTCGGCCATTTCCCGTACATTTGGCGGGAAAAGGGGTTCAAACTGGGGAATAAGCTGCCCCTTTCCCCCGGCCCATTTCAGCGGGGATTTTATTAAACAACGGTCTTTGCTTCTGTTGATTGCAAGAGACACCGCTTAAATCCAGCCTTTCTTCAGATATGTTGCTTGCCTTCAATTTTAGATACTTTTGTGTCTTTGGCTCATTTAGATATGATAAAATAGCAGGTAGAGATGTGGAAGCGAGGTGAACCTCATTGAGTGACCCCAAAGCGCTGGTTCAGGAAAACCGCCCCAATTGCCCACCCTGCTACCACCCGGTACCGGTAGGCTCCCGGGGAGAGATATGCGTACGCTATGGCTGCTCTCCCAGTTGTGCCGTTTGTCCGCTGGCCAGGGTTAAAAATACACCGGCATGTTTCCAGAGCCTGCCCGGCTTTCCTGAGTACTGCGTTTCCGAATATTTTGTTCCCGAGTGCAAGCGGTTTTGCAAGTATGCCGTTACGGAAATATGATAACTAATCATCTAAAAAAGTCCGGGAAAAACTGGATGGACGGGATTAAAATAATTAATTAAAGAATAGATGCCGATTAAAATAAACAGGCCAGCCACCCAGAAGATCACTATTTTCCGGCGGTTCCAGGTTGTAAAGTCCCACAGGTAAAAATACAAAAGCATATACGGACACAGGAACAGGAAAAGCCAGGTGATATCCACAAGCCCCACCCCCCTCCAGCATTGCCGAACTACCCGGGCGCGTTGTCATGCAGTATCTCTAATCATAATTATACTATATCATTTTTTAAGACACGGGTATGCATGTAAAAAAAGCAGGCTGTTCTGGTGATAACCCAGCCTGCATTTTTTTCGCTCCCGAGTTAAAAGGAGGAACCGGAAGTTATAATAATTGTTTTGCCCAAAAGCCCAAATTTGCACCGCAAATGCTAACGTCCCTGGAATTGCGGCTTGCGCTTGTTTAAAAAGGCCGTAATACCTTCTTCCCGGTCGGCCGTGGCAAAGACCAGCCCGAAAAGATCGGCCTCGTGGACCAGGGCCTTTTCCAGGTCCATTTCCAGTCCTTCATTCACGGCTTCCTTGGTCAACCGTACAGCCACCGGTCCCCGGGCGGCAATGCGCCCGGCCATCCCCCGGCAAAAGTTAAGCAACTCCTCAGCCGGAACCACATGATTCACCAGGCCGATGCGCCTGGCGGTTTCGGCATCAAACATATCCGCCGTAAATAAAATCTCCTTGGCCAGGCCGGGGTTGACCAGTCTGGTTAAACGCTGGGTTCCGCCGAAACCGGCAATTAAACCAAGATTCACCTCCGGTTGACCGAATTTAGCCTTTTCCGAGGCAACGCGAATATCACAGGCCATGGCCAGTTCGCACCCACCGCCCAGGGCAAAGCCATTGACGGCAGCAATTACCGGTTTGGGCAGGTTTTCAATCTTGCTCAATACTTTCTGTCCCAGCCGGGCAAAATCTTTAGCCTCCAGGGGGGTCAGCTTGCTCATAAAGGCAATGTCTGCCCCGGCCACAAAGGCCTTCTCCCCCGCACCGGTAATAATGATCACCCGCACCGCCGGGTCTGCCCCCAGCTCCTCAATGGCTCCGTCAATTTCGGTAAGCGTCTCGGCATTCAGTGCGTTCAACACCTGCGGCCGGTTGATGGTGAGTATGGCCACCGGGCCATCCTTTTCCACCAGAATATTGTTCCAGGACATTATCCAACCTCCTCTGTTCCGCAAACCTTCAGGCCAGAAGTCACTGGTTGTAAACGTAGAATCCCCGGCCGGTTTTGCGGCCTAACCAGCCGGCGGCTACGTATTTTCTCAGGAGGGGACAGGGCCGGTACTTGCTGTCGCCCAGCTCCCTGTGCAGTACTTCCATGATGTAAAGACAGGTATCCAGGCCAATAAGATCCGCCAGGGCCAGGGGCCCCATGGGATGGTTCATACCCAGTTTCATCACCTGGTCCACTGCTTCGGGAGTGGCTATTCCTTCGTAAACGCAGAAAATGGCTTCATTGATCATCGGCAGGAGCACCCGGTTGGACACAAAACCCGGAGCATCGTTGACTTCCACGGGCACTTTGCCCATGCGTTCACTCATGGCCTTGACCACCGCAAAGGTTTCATCGGAGGTAGCCAGTCCACGGATAATTTCTACCAGTTTCATTACCGGCACCGGGTTCATAAAGTGCATGCCGATGACTTTTTCCGGCCTTTTCGTTGCCGCGGCAATCTGGGTAATGGGCAGGGACGAGGTATTTGTGGCCAGGATGGTGTGAGCGGGGCAAATTTCATCCAGTTGTTTAAAAATGCTGGATTTCACTTCCATATTTTCTATAGCCGCTTCAATGACCAGGTCCACATCTTTAGCATCGGCCAGACTGGTGGAAGGGGTAATGCGCGCGAGGATTTCTGCCTTCTGTTCCTCCTGCAACCTCTCTTTGCTCACATCCCGGCTTAAGTTCTTTTCGATATTGCTCAGGCCCCGTTGAACAAATTCATCCTTAATATCATTTAAAATAACCTGGCAACCGGCCGCTGCCGCCACCTGGGCAATGCCCGAACCCATCTGGCCGGCACCGACAACCATCACCTTTTTTACATCCATAAATCCTTTAAACCCCCCTAAATATTCTCTACAATCATGGCCATTCCCTGGCCACCGCCAATGCACATGGTTACCAGACCGGTTTGCAAATTTCTTCTCTTCATTTCGTGCATAATGGTGACGACAAGCCTGGCCCCCGTGCAGCCTATGGGATGACCAAGAGAAATACCGCTGCCCAACGGGTTGGTTTTTTCCAGAGTGAGGCCAAGTTCCCTCATACAGGCTATGGCCTGTGCGGCAAAGGCTTCATTCAGTTCCACCACGTCTATATCCTGGATGATTAGTCCGGCCTTTTTGAGGGCTTTTCTGACGGCTGGAACCGGCCCGATGCCCATGTAGGCCGGGTCCACCCCGCCGGAAGCGTAGGCTTTAATCGCTACCCAGGGCTTTAGCCCCAGCTCCCTCGCCTTTTCCCGGGACATCAGCACCACTGCCGCCGCGGCGTCATTTATGCCCGAGGCATTGCCCGCGGTCACTGTTCCATCGGATCGGAAAACCGGGCGTAATTTAGCCATCTTTTCCATACTGGTATCCATGGGCCGCTCATCGGTGTCAAAGACTACCGGCTCGCCTTTCTTCTGGGGCAGGGGTACGGGCACAATTTCTTCTTTAAAAAGCCCCTCTTTAATGGCTGCCCTGGCCCGCTGGTGGCTGAGCAGGCCCAGCTCATCCTGTTCCTGGCGGGTGATTCCGTATTTAGCGGCGATGTTTTCCGCCGTATTCCCCATGTGGTAGCCGTAGAAAATTTCCCACAGCCCATCGTAAACCATCAGGTCAATGCATTCGCCCCTGGCGTTTACATCCATCCGGTATCCCCAGCGGGCCCGGGGCAGGACATAAGGCGCCTGGCTCATATTTTCCATACCACCGGCCACCACCACCTCCGCCTCGCCGGCCATGATGGCCTGGGCGCCCAGGGCAATGGCCTTTAAGCCCGAGCCGCAAACCTTGTTAACCGTAAAGGCGCTGGATTCTTTGGGAATGCCGGCATAAATGGCGGCCTGGCGGGCGGTGTTCTGGCCGCTGCCACCCTGGAGCACATGCCCCATAATCACTTCGTCAACCTGCACTTCCTGCAGGGAGTCATCCCAGTCACAGCAGTTTTGCTCCAAATCCGTTACCGGTTCACCTTTCAGGGCGTCGGGGCCGTAACTTAGAAGCTCCTGGCTGGAGGCGGGCCTTAAACTGGCCCGTTTTAAGGCTTCCTTAATTACCAGACTGCCCAGCTTGACCACCGGTACATCCTTTAAGGAACCGCCAAAGGCGCCGATGGCCGTACGCACCCCGCTAACCACAACCACTTCTTTCACCGGTGCTCATCTCCTAACACTCTTTTTCCTTCCCGAGGAGCTTTTTGAACTCCCGGGTAAGCAGGGGTACCACTTCAAAGAGGTCACCCACGATCCCGTAATCGGCCACCTTGAAGATATTGGCTTCCGGGTCCTTATTTATGGCCACAATCACCTTGGAAGAGCCCATCCCCGCCAGGTGCTGAATGGCTCCAGAAATGCCGCAGGCAATGTATAGCTGCGGGGATACGGTCTTACCCGTCTGACCCACCTGCATGCTGTGGGGGGCATAACCCGCATCCACCGCCGCCCGGGAGGCTCCCACCGCCGCTCCCAGCACGTCCGCCAGCTCTTCCAGTATCTTGAAGTTCTCCGCCGATTTCATCCCCCGGCCCCCGGAAACAATAATGTCCGCTTCGGTGAGTTCGGGACGGGTAGATACCTGGCGAACTACTTCTTTAATGATCTGGCGGATATCCCCCGGCTCCACGTCCACCTGTACCACTTCCGCCGTGCGTCCCCCCTGGGGCTGGGATACCGGCAGAACGTTGGGCCTGATGGTGGCCATCACCGGCCGGGCTTCCGGACAGATCGCCTGGACAAAGGCTTTGCCCGCGTAAATGGGCCGCGTCAGGGTAATCTGGCCGTCCTGCAGTTCCACCTTCGTGCAGTCGGTGCACAGCCCCGTCTGCAGCCGCTGGGCCACCTGGGCGGCCATGTCCCGCCCCTGTACGGTGCAGCCCAGGAAGATGGCTGTAGGCTGATGTTCCAGGGCCAGCCGGGCCAGGGCCCTGGCATATCCGTCGGTGGTGTATTCGGCCAGGGCGTCATTTTCCACCACGTAAACCTTGTCGGCACCGTATTCCCCCAGGGCGGGCGCCAGTTCGCCTACCCCTTTGCCGATGATTACAGCCGCGACTTCTTCAGCAAACTGGTCAGCCAACTGGCGGGCGGCACCCAGCATTTCATAGGTGACTTTTTTAACCTTGCCGTTTTTGTGTTCGGCGTAGACCCAGATTCCTTTCCCCATTTCCTTCTACCCTCCTTAGATTACCTTTGCTTCTTCCCGCAGAAGCCGTACCAGGGCGGCGGCAGCTTCCGCCGGCTCTCCGGGTACGATTTTTCCTTGTGCCCTGGGGGAGGGCAGGAAGTATTTAAGAACGCGCACCCTGGGCGCTACTTCTCCGGCAGTAAGCCCCAGGTCGCTCAAAGCTAGTTTTTCCATGGGCTTCTTTTTGGCCTGCATGATGCCCTTCATGGTGGGATAACGGGGTTCGTTCAGTCCCTTCTGGGCGGTGATCACCGCGGGCAGGGGTACTTCCACCACTTCGCTGCCCCCTTCAATTTCCCGGGTGGCCAGGGCCTTGCCGCCGGCTATTTCCAGCTTGATCACCATGTTGACCACCGGCAGTCCCAGGATTTCCGCCACCCGCCCGGCTACCTGGGCGGAGCCGTCGTCGATGGCCCGCCAGCCGCCTAAAATGAGGTCGTATTCCATCCGGGATACGGCTCTGGCCAGGATGGCGGCCGTGGTGTATTCGTCCATTTCTTCCAGTTCGGGAGTGATGAGCACGGCCCGGTCGGCGCCCATGGCCAGGGCCTGGCGCAGGACGTCCTGGGCCTTCGGCCCGCCCATGCTGACCACGGTTACTTCCCCTTTGGCTTTTTCCTTGATGCGCAGGGCTTCTTCCACGGCGAATTCATCGTAGGGGTTCATGATCAGGCTGACGCCCTCCGGGTTGATTTTGCCCTGCGCGTCAAGGGTGATTTTGGCTTCCGTGTCAAAGGTTTGTTTGGTGAATACTACTACCTTCATCTTCCCCCTCCTTGCATCAGCTATTTGAGCAGATAGTTGGCAATGACAATGCGCTGTACTTCACTGGTACCTTCATAAATTTCCGTAATCTTGGCATCGCGCATCATGCGCTCCACGGGGTACTCCCGGGTATAACCGTAACCGCCGTGAATCTGCACCGCCTTGGTGGTCACCCACATGGCCACTTCCGAGGCATAAAGCTTGGCCATGGCCGACTCCTTACCGTAGGGCAGCTTGTTGTCTTTCAAAAAGGCAGCCTGGTAAACCAGCAGGCGGGCAGCTTCAATACGGGTGGCCATATCAGCCAGCATCCAGGCAATTCCCTGATTGGCACAAATGGGCCGGCCGAATTGTTCCCGCACCTTACTGTAAGCCAGGGCCTGCTCGAAGGCCCCCTGGGCAATCCCCAGGGCCTGGGCGGCAATACCGATCCGCCCGCCGTCCAAAGTGGCCATGGCAATTTTAAAGCCTTCACCCTCTTTGCCCAGCATATTTTCTTTGGGGATGCGGCAATTATCAAAAACCAGTTCGTAGGTATAGGAGGCCCGGATACCCATCTTGTGCTCCTTCTTGCCAAAGGTAAATCCGGGTGTACCCTTTTCCACAATAAAAGCGGTTGTACCCCGGTGTTTTTTACTCATGTCCGGATCCGTGCGGGCAATAACAACGTAAACGTCCGCCCGCCCACCATTGGTAATAAAAATCTTGGTTCCATTGAGTACGTACTCATCCCCGTCCCGCACGGCACTTAATTTTACCGAACCGGCATCGGAACCCGCAGAGGGCTCGGTCAAACCCAGGGCTCCAATTTTTTTCCCTTCCGCCAGGGGAACCAGGTATTTACTCTTCTGCTCCTCGGTACCAAAAGCGTAGATGGGCCAGCTACACAGGGAGGTATGGGCCGATATCAGCACCCCAGTGGAAGCACAAACCCGGCTCAATTCCTCCACCGCAATGGCATAACTGAGGTTGTCCATACCTGCTCCCCCATACTCTTCGGGAAATGGAATGCCGGTTAAACCCATCTCAGCCATCTTATCCCAAAGAGACCAGTCGTACTCTTCCGTTTCATCCATCTCGGCCGCCTTGGGAGCTACCTCATTCTCGGCAAAGTCGCGTACGGTCTGGCGCAGCAATTGTTGTTCTTCCGTGAGCATAAAGTTCATAAATCTCTCCCCTTTTCTATGTCTCGATTTTTAATTTGAGCTTTGAACACCTTTCCCCCATAAAAACTTTTGGGTAACCGGCAATCAGTCTCCCATGCAAGTTCCATGCCTGACTTTTTAGAAAACTCTAACTTGACCTGCAAGGGCAGCAATTCCAACAACCTGTAAGCCTTTCCCCACGAGGAATGAGGGATAAAACGTGCCTTCGCCATAGACATTGCGTGCCGCTTGAAATAACGGGATGGACGGAAAAGGCTTTCGCCACCGGGCCGCCAAACAGGTGTTTACATAAGTAAACATGACCAGCCCACAGCTAGACACCCGTCTTTTGGGTCCGGTCGGGCTTGTACCATTTTCTCTTAGTAGCATATTCCTTTTTCCAGCAAGAATCAAGAACAAATCGAGTAGGAGGGGGCGGCTAGCCCCCGTCCTCTCACACCACCGCCATCAACCCAGATAGCCCGAATTGAGCCCAGAAGGCGTTTACAGAATATAGACTTCTTGGACCGTCCCCGGTATACTAGGCTTGTGTCCAGTTTACAGAGGGGGCGGTTCTCTCATGGGTCGAGCCAAATTCTTCCGGCAGAAACTCATCAGCCATGTAGACTCCGTGGCCGTTAAGACCGTGTATTCCTGGCTGCTCCACCAGACGCGGGAACGCTTTGGGGTAGCGGCTGGCAAAGCAGGGCTTGTAGCCCAGAAGGGGTACCTGCTCTTAACGCGCTCGCTGGTCAAGCGCTCCGAGGAACAGATCGTGTTCCCCGCACTGCTGGGCGAGAAGTACACCGAAAGCGATCGGCCCAGGAACTCCCCCGGCGGGAGGTGGTACTCACACCCTGGAGTCACGACGACTTGGAGGTATACCGCGAATTCGGCCTGAAGGCACTGCAGAACGCCCGTCTGGCCCGGCTCATCGAGGAGGCTTACTGGCAAGATGCATCCCTGTCCACGAGCATGCTGTGTTTCCTCACCAATATTACGGCGAAGTCCATCCGGGAACGGCTTATTTCCCTATGGGAGGAGGGCATCCGGCTGCCGGTAGCGGGGGTGGCCAAGAAGTACCGCCAAGGTCGGGTGTTCCGCGCCACAGCCGCTCTGGAGCAGTTCTTTGCCGGTGTAAAACCTGCTACAGTCCGTGAGCGGCTCTGGTTAAGCCCCACCACCTGGCAGCAGTATCAGATGGATTACCTACACGTAGCCCAACTGACCAGGGCCGGGCTGGAAGCCAGCACCATTGGCCGGCAGCTTGGCCTTCATCCGAATCTGGTCACTGAGTTCCAGGAACTCGAACAGCGGACTGGTGGCGCTACCCAGCTGGCCGATTCGCTACCCGGGCGACTCCTTAACGGCTACCCTCTTCCCCTGGCGGTTGATGACGCTCGCAACTTGTTTCTGGCCGAGTTGCAATCGCAACACGGCTTCTCACCGGCCAAGGCCCACAACTACTTAGCCCTACTGGAGGAACTGGCTGCGGAGAATCTGGCGCAGGAGCGACCCCCGGAAGTCGTGGTATACTACGCAGTGGCAGACCATGAGCCGCCTGGAAAGGCGCTCAGTGAGTGTGAACTCGTACCTGTCCAAGTATCCTACTACAGCGAGGGAGACCTCGAGATAGCCACCCTGGACGCCTCCTCGAAATTGAAGTGGGAACGAATGCTGCGCTATACCACTCAGGCCAGGGTCCAAGGCGGGCTTCTCACTCAACCGGACCTCGCCTTTCTCCTAGGCGTCCACCCCCGGGGTTATCCAGCGTCTTATGAAAGAGCACGATCGAATCGTCTTGCCTACTCGGGGAAACATTGCCGATATGGGGCCCGGTCAAACTCATGCGGCCAAGATCATCGAGTTATACCTCCTGGGTGTTGATTGTCAATAGAATTGACCCACTTTGTGCAAATAAAATTGACCCACTGGAGAACAAAAATAACCAGCATTGATCCCCCTGATGAGACGAA